>JAYTHH010000399.1:0-3107 GCA_043732745.1 Rhodospirillales bacterium | reverse complement strand
GGCGAGGAAAAGCTGGTGCGCGGCGGAGGCCATCGGAAGCGGGAAGGTAAGCGCGCGCGCCTGGTCCAGGACGATGCCCAAATCCTTGACAAAGATGTTGATCGAGGACAGCGGCGTGTCGTCGCCGGCCAGGATGTGCGGCACGCGGTTCTGGAACATCCACGACGAGCCGGCCGACGTGCTGATGACGTCGAACAATGTCTGCGGGTCGGCGCCGGCGCGGATGCCCAGCGCCATCGCTTCGGCGGCGGTGGCGATGTGAACGCCGGCGAGCAGCTGGTTGACCATTTTGACGGTGCTGCCGATGCCGGCAGCGTCGCCCAGCCGCCAGATTTTGCTGGCGATCGCTTCCAGCACCGGCTCGGCGGCTTCGAACGCGGCAGGCGACCCGGAGGCCATCACCGTCATCGTGCCGCCGCGGGCGCCGACCGCACCGCCGGAGACCGGGGCGTCCAGCATCAAAAAACCGGCTGCGGTGAGGCGCGCATCGAGCGCCCGCGCCGCTTCGGGGGCGACAGTGGTGCAGCACAGCACGACGGCACCGGGGGCGAGGCTGGGGAGGCAGCCGTCTGGGCCGAACAGCACGTCGTTGGCCTGGGCGGCGTTCACCACGAATACAATCAGCGCCTGGAGTTCGGCGGGAAGGTCCGCCGCGCGGCCCACCGCCGTGCCGCCGGCTGCTTCCAGTTCCGCGCGGCCTTCTGGGCGGAGTTCGCAGCCGAACACCGTGTGGCCGGCTTTCAATAGGTTGAGCGCAGCCCCCATGCCCATCGAGCCCAGGCCGATTACACCGACGCGCATGTTTTTTTTCCTTAAAAAGTGCCGCGAAACCGTTCGACGGCGGCAACCAGCGCGCGGCGCACGCCTGGTTCCAGCGCGGAATGGCCGGCATCGGGGATGACCGTCAGCCGCGCCAGCGGCCAGGACGCGGTGAGTTCGAAGGCCGAGATCGGCGGGCAGATCATGTCGTAGCGGCCTTGCACGATCTCGCCGGGCACATGCGCGATGCGGTCCATATGCGCGAGCAGGCCGCCTTCGGGCAGGAACAGGTTGTGCTTGAAATAATGCGCCTCGATCCGCGCCAAACCCAGAGACGAGCGATCCTGCGCGAAGCTGGACACCGAGTCAGGGCTCGGCATCAAGGTGCTGCACGAGCCCTCATACATCGACCAGGCCCGCGCCGCCGGCATGTGCACCGAAGGGTCCGGATCGCAAAGCCGTGCCAGATACGAATTCAGCAGGTCGCCGCGCTCGGCCATCGGCAGGAAGTTGGTGAAGGCCGTGTGCGCCTCCGGAAAAACCGACTTCATGCCGTGCAGGAACCACTCCACCTCGGACTGCCGCCCCAGGAACACGCCGCGCAGCACGAGCCCCGCCACCCGGTCCGGATGCGCCTGCGCATAGGCCAACGCGAGAGTGGACCCCCAGGAGCCGCCGAACAGCAACCACCGTTCAATTCCCAAATGTTTCCGCAACCGCTCGATATCCGCCACCAGATCCGGCGTGGTGTTCGCCTCCAGCCCGCCCAACGGACGGCTGCGGCCGGCGCCGCGCTGGTCGAAAATGACCAGGCGCCAATGATGCGGATCGAAAAACCGCCGATGCACCGCCCCCGCCCCGGCGCCCGGGCCGCCATGCAGGAACAGCACCGCCGCACCCGCGGGGTTGCCCACCTGCTCCCAATACATGACATGGTGCGCCGACAGCGGCAGGTGGCCGGTTTCGTAGGGGCCGATATCAGGGAATAGGTCACCGCGGGGCATGACAGTTTCTATACGGGCACGCAGCCTTTGGGAGAAGAGCGGATGGAGCGGCTTTGGGTGGGTTTCGGTGCAATTGCAGGCGCTTCGATGGTGGCGATGGCCGCCTATGCCTCCCACGGGCTGACGGGAACGCCTGCCAATGTATTGTCCGGCGTGGCCAGCGCCATCCAGATGCAGGGATTCCACGCCCTGGCGCTGGTGTTCACCGGGCTGTGGGCGCGGCGCGGCGGGTTGCTGTCGAACCTCGCCGGGCTGGCGTTTGTGCTTGGCATCGTTTTCTTCTGCGGCACGCTGTATCAGCCGATCGCCCCCGCCTGGGCGCGCAATCTCCATTTTGCTTTCCTGGCACCCACCGGCGGCATGCTGCTGATCGGCGGCTGGATTCTGCTCGGCCTCTCGGCCCTGCGTCGTTGACCATCCGCGCCGCCTATCTCGCCGCCGAGGGCCTGGACGAAATCCTCGCCGAGGAACTCGCCCGTACCGGCCGCACCATTACCGCCTGGCACGGCCTGCTCGCTTTGTCCCCCGACCCCCCCGCTCCCTCCGCCTGGGCGCTCGACATCTGGACCGACCCGCGCGAGATCGAAACGCCTTCCGTCAAATCCGCATCCGACACCTTGCGCGCCATGCAGCGCAACTGGTCCAGCCACAACGTGGATTTCCACCGCCGCACCGCGCTGATCACCGAGCGCCTGCCGCCGGTAAAGGCCCGCGACCTCATCTTCCCCGAGCCCGCCCCCACCAGCCATCTCGGCGTTTTTACAATGCTGGCGCGGGACCGGATGCTCGCCAGCCCGACCAAGTCGAGCCCGTTCGTGGCCGGCGCCCCCCACTTCGTCGAAGACCATATCGGCCCACCCTCCCGCGCGTATCTGAAATTGTGGGAGGCCTGCACACGGATCGGGGCGTGGCCGCAACCGGGCGTAACTTGTCTGGACGTGGGCGCCTCGCCGGGTGGGTGGACCTGGGCGATTGCGAAACTCGGCGCTGACGTGACCGCGATCGATCGGGCGCCGTTGGCGGACAAGGTGGCTGGGATGCCGGGGGTGACGCAGCGGCTGGGGAGCGCTTTTTCCGTGGTGCCGGAGAAGGTGGATTGGCTGTTCAGCGATATTATTGCGTATCCAGCGCCGCTGTTGGAGATGGTGCGGAGTTGGATCGATGCCGGCACCACCGGCCGCATCGTCTGCACCATCAAATTCCAGGGCAAAACCGACCACGAGGCGGCGGACGCATTCGCCGCGATCCCCGGCGGCCAACTGATGCACCTGTTCCACAACAAGCACGAACTAACCTTTTGCTGGCAGAAACCGTAGGATATGGCGGCCTCTGATACCCCGGCTC
>JAYTHH010000398.1:0-3110 GCA_043732745.1 Rhodospirillales bacterium | reverse complement strand
CCGCCTCCAGGGTCTCGGGCTGAACCTGATGGCCTTGGCGACGCGATTCGCGTTCAGCCTTCTCGCGGGCATGCTGCGCCGCCGCTTGGCTCTTCTTGATCGCGCATACCCGTCCGGCAACCGGCGCAAGACCCTTCTTCTCCGGCGCAGTCAACGCAGGCCAGTCGCCGACCTGCGCCCCGTCTTCACGCGACGCAGATGGTACAGCAGCCTCAAGGGCCGCCCTTGCGGGTCGGTGAGCGGCAGGTTGGTCAGATTCATCCGCACCATGACCGCGCCGCCGTGCTCATGCACATAACGCACGCCAGCGCGGTGGGCATAACCGCGATCGGCAATGAGCAGATCGCCGGCACGCACCGTAAAGCGGCGCAGCGATTCGCCCACCGTGGGTTCGGTCACCAACACCTCGTCGCACGCCAGCGAAGGCAACTGCGCCGAGTAATGCAAACGCCAACTCGACCCTGTCGCCCCAGGCTCGCTAACCGTACTGCCATCCACCACACGCACACGCAAGCCTTGGTCCAACAGCGCCCGCGCCGGTGCCGGCATTACCCACTGACGCATCACCTCTTCACCCATCCAGCGCAACCATTCGCCGCTTGCTCGCAACCGCTTGAGAAGGGCCACATCCGAAACCTCGACCAAGCCTCCTTGCGCTGCCCGCACAACGGTCTCGCGCAACGAGCAGCCATCGGCCAAGTGAATGAACAACACCCGCAGCAAGGTCGCCGCATCGCGAAATTCGCGGAAGCGGCGCAGTGCCCCCAACTCACGTGCTTTATCTTCCCAGCCCGCAGGCAGCAAGCGCGCCACGATGTCCCAATCCTCTCCACCGGTTGCCAAGATGTTTTCGTCCATTGCCCCCTCCTTGCCAGGCAATGTATCACCAGTATCCAAGAAGTGGCAATAATTAAGTTAGCGCTTATGCCCTCCGGGAGAGGGTGAGGCTTGATCTAATTCACTGATGTGAATTAGGGAAAGATCAATATGCGGGGCGCGCTCAGGCCGGCACGATATGCGTGCCGGTCGCGCCCGAGAGCGCGCGCCCGAGGTTGGGCGGATCGGTAATCAACGCGCGGCTGCCGCCCCCTTCGAGAAAGGCGATCACGGCTTCGATCTTGGGGCCCATGCTGCCTTTGGGAAACTGGCCCTCGGCAAAATAACGCCGCGCCTCGTCGAGCCCGATGCGGTCGAGCCAGCGCTGCTCCGGCTTGCCGAAATTGACTGCCACCTTTTCCACGGCGGTGGAGACCACGAACAATTCGGCGCGAATATCGCGCGCCAGCAGGCTGGAAGCGAAATCCTTGTCGATGACCGCTTCCAGGCCTTGCAACTCGCCAGCGGCGTCGCGCAACACCGGGATGCCGCCACCGCCGCAGGCGATGACGATATAACCCAAGTCGATCAGCGCCTCGATGATGTCGAGTTCGATGATCTCCTTCGGCTGCGGCGAGGCGACCACCCTGCGCCAGCCGCGGCCTGAGTCCTCCTTCACTGTCCATCCCAGGTCGTGCGCCAACGCCTGTGCGACGTCCTCCGTCATATGCGCGCCGATCGGCTTGGTCGGCGTCTTGAATGCCGGGTCGTCGGGATCAACCCGCACCTGGGTGACGATCGCCACCACTTTTCGCTTCAGCTTGCGGCGCCTGAATTCGTTGTAGAGCGCGCGCTGAAACATGTAGCCGATCGCGCCTTGCGTATCGGCGTCGGCGAAATCCACCGGCACCTCCGGCACCACGCCCTTGGCAATGCCCGAGCGGCGCAGGATAAAGCCCACCTGCGGGCCGTTGCCGTGAGTGAGCACCACCGTCCATCCCGCCTCGACCATGTCCGCGACGTAGTGCGAGGTCATCGTCGCCGCTTTCACCTGGTCGGGGATCGACTGGTGATGCTCGTCGACGATGAGCGCATTGCCGCCCACGGCCACGACCGCTGTGTGTTTGCGTTTCGTCATCAGAGCGTCCTCCGGCGAGGTAAGGCTAGGCAGGTCCGATGCCGGCGGGTACCGATACGCCCATCCGCGATGCCAGCGCAATGACGGCCTGGGTAAAACATTCCAGCGGGGCGCGCGTGATGCCCGCGCCGATCTGACCGACGCCCGCTTCCTTGTGCGCGATGCCGGTGTTGATGATCGGCAAAATGTTGGTATCGAGCACGCGCCGCGCATCGATGCCTGCGGGCGTACCGCTGAAATTCATTGCCGGCAGCGTGAAGGCGCTGTTGCGCCCGAGCGTGATATTGCGCATCTCGCGCGTATTGGCGACTGCATCCTGCGGCGTGCCGCCGACGAACTGCACGATGGCGGGCGCCGTTGCCATGGCAAAGCCGCCCAGGCCCGCGGTCTCGGTAATCGAACTGTCACCCATGTCCGGTGCCGCGTGCTCCGGTCCGTAACTCGGAAAGTAGAGTCCGCCGACCACCGGCGAAGGGGCTTCGAACCACTGGGCACCGGTGCCGGACAAGCGCACGCCGAAGCGCACGCCGTTGCGCGACATGGCGGTGACGAGGCTGCTGCCTGTCACGCCGTGCGCGGCATCGAGCATCGCCTTGCAGGCCGCCATCGACAGGTTCAGGAAAAAATGATCGTTGCCGGCGATGAACGTCACCGCGTCGGCAATTGCGCCGGCATCGAAGCCGGAATGCAGCGCCGCGGGCACGATCTTCTTCAGGAACAGCGAAGACGCGGCAGCGTTGCGGTTGTGCACTTCGTCGCCCATCTGCAGCGCCTGCGCGATCAGCGGCTTCAATTCCAGCGGCCCGTGCTTGGCAAGCGCAGCCGACAGCGCGGGCGCGAGCACCTGCGCCATCCAGTGCAGGCGCTTGATCACTTCGGCCGAATTGGCGCCGAAGCGCAGTACCTTGCCCAGACCCTCGTTCAGGTTCGAATAGGCGCGGTTGCCGCCGGTGGCGTTCTCGACCACCCACACCGGCATCGACGGACTGATTACGCCGGCCATCGGGCCGACGGCCGCATGGTGATGCGCGGGCGCGAAGGCAATCGTGCCACCCTGCGCAAGCCCGCGCGCAGCATCCACGTCCGCGGCCCAGCCCTCGTAGAGGATTGCGCCGATCACCGCGCCCTGCATCGGCCCGCACATCTCCGCCCAGGC
>JAYTHH010000397.1:0-10224 GCA_043732745.1 Rhodospirillales bacterium | reverse complement strand
GGCGGCGACTGCGACAATGGTCTGCGCCGCCTGGACCATTCCAGAGGTTGCAGCCCAGGCGGATACCACCAGAAGCGTTATCGCGCCGCGCATGGAAGTCTCCGTCAATGGGGAAGCGTTATGCTGATTTGACTATAGCGCAGACACCGGCCAGTCGCCAATCCGTTACTTTACCGCGCCCTGCGTCAGCCCAGCGATGAACTGGCGGGACAGCAGCACGTAGCACAGTATGATCGGCAAGGCCGCGAGCGTGAGGCCCGAGAACAGCACGCCCCAGTCGGTGTTGTATTCGCCCATGAACACGCTGAGCCCCTGCGGCAGCGTCTTTAGCCGGTCGTTGGTAATGAAAACGAGGGGGAAGAAGAAATCGTTCCAGATCGGCACGGCGTTCTGGATACCGGCGATGACCAAGGCCGGGCGGGCGAGGGGGAGCATGATCGACAGCATGATCCGCGCTTCCCCGGCGCCCTCGATACGGGCCGATTCTTCCAGTTCTCCGGGCAGCGTGCGTAGGAAGCCGGTGAGGATGAACACCGTGGACGGCAGGCCCATCGCCACGTAGATCAGCACCAGCCCCAAGCGGGTGTCGATAAGGCCGAGCCGGTCGAGTTGCACGAATAGGGGGATGATCGCCAGTTTCAGCGGCACCATCAGCCCGCTGAGAAAGAACAGAAAGATCGCCTCGCGGAAGCGAAATGGATAACGGGCGATGGCGTAGGCGGCCATAGTACCGAAGACCAGCAACCCGGCGACCGACACGGCGGTGATGATCGCGGAGTTGGCAAGATAGATTACGAAATTGGTCTCGTCCCAGACACGGCGCAGGTTCCCGAGATCGAAATGCTCCGGTAGCGCGAACGGGCTGTCGAAGATCTCGGTGTTCGACTTGAACGATGAAAGCACCATGATGAACAGCGGATAGATCATCAGCAGGCCGTTCAGGATCAGCAGCGCCTGGATGCCAACCGTGCTCAGGGTCAGTCCCTTCAAAGCTCGATCTCCCGGCGGCGCAGGATGCGGAGTGCCACGGCTGAAAAAGCCGCGATGAAGAGGAACATCAGCACCGCCAATGCGCTGCCGTGACCGAAATCCTGCAGGCCAGAACTGACGGTTCCGAAAGCCGTACGGTAGAAATACAGGCCGAGCACATCAGTGGCGCCGCCGGGCGCGCCGGACAGTCCGGCCATGATGTAGGGCAGTTCGAACCAATTGAAGCTGCCGATGAAGGTGAGGATGAATACGATGGTGGCCGAGGGCGCGACCAGCGGCCAGATGATTTTGGTGAGCAGCACACGATCGTTGGCGCCGTCTAGCCGCGCCGCCTCCATCGTCTCCAGCGGGATGCGCTGCATGCCGGCAAGGAAGATGAGTGCGGGAAAGCCCAGCCAGTGCCAGGCGTTGACGAATATGATGCTGCCGAGCGCGGTGTTGGCGTCGCCGAGCCAGGGAGGGCCGTTGATGCCGACCAGCAGCAGCGCCTGGTTCACTACGCCGAACAGTGGATGGTAGAACAACTTCCACAGAAAGCCGACAATCACGGCTGATAACACGACAGGCAGGAACACGATCACTTGGTGGAGGCGATGCCCCGGCAGTGCCTTCAGCAGCGCGTAGGCGATCAGATAGGCCACGCCGTTCTGCGCGATCAGCAATGCCAGAAACACGATAACGTTGTGCCACAGCGCTGCGAAGGTGGCGGCCCGATAGGGCGAGCGGGCCAGCACATCGATGAAGTTTTCCAGCCCGATGAAGTCGGCGACCCGAAGCCCGTTGAAGGTGAAGAACGAGAAGCGAAACGCCGTTAAAATGGGAAAAACGACGAACACCGTCATGGTGATCGCCGCCGGCGCCAGCAGGAACGCGATCCAGATTGCCCGCTGGCGCCGGCCCGTCATGCTACTTCTTCTGGAAGGCGGCGTTGTAGCGCGCGATGCCCTGGGTCACATCCACGCCCACCTGCTCGGGGCTGACGCTGCCGCCCATCATCTTCTGCACGCCGTTCTGGATCAGCTCCGATCCTGTGGGCGTCTCGTAGCGGAAATACACCGCCATGATGTAGGGCATCGAGGTCTCGTTCAGCTTCGCCACCTTGGCCAGCAGCGGGTCTTCCAGCACCACGCCCCTGATGGGCGAGATGTTGCCGAGCAGGGCTGCGAATTTGTCGCCGTATTCCTTGGTGCCCATGTAGCGCACCAGCTTCAGTGCGTCGGTCTGGTTGGGGGACTTGGCGTTCACCGCATAGCCGCCGTCGAAGAACTTGGCCACGTAGCGCGGTGCGCCGTCCTTCGGCGCCGGCGGGGCGATGAAGTCCATGTTGATCTTCGGATTTTGCTTGCGGAAGTTGCTGATTTCGAAGCTGCCGCCGGCGAACATCGCGGCGCGGCCGGACAGGAACAATTGCTGCGCCGTCGGGTAGTCGATGCCGGTCTGGCCCTGCGGCATGTAGTCGCGCAGCTCCAGCAGCTTCGCCAGCGCGCTGGTGTAGCGCTTGTCCTCGAAGGTGGTTTTGCCGGCCAGGATATCAGTGACGAAATCAGGCCCAAGCATCGGATTTGTAAAAATGCCTGCGAACACTTCGTCCATCCACGCAGTGGCGGTGCCATTGGCGATCGGCGTGATGCCTTTCTCCTTCAGCGCCTTCGACACCGCGATGAGCTGCTCCCATGTCTCCGGCGGCTTCATGCCGGCTCTCGCGAAAACGTCGTTGTTGACGAAGATGCCGAGCGTCTGGGACGCGAATGGGATGGCATACACCTTCTTGTCGGCGCGCAATGTCTCGGCGGCGAGAGCCTCGGCCGGGAAGTTCGCCAACTCCGGCACAATGGCGGCATCAAGCGGCAGCAGGTAGCCGGCCTTGGCGACCTGTTCGAGGCCGCCATAGGCGCGAGACTGCAGCACGTCGCCGCCACGACCGCCGGCCAGTGCGGTGGATACGATGGTGTTGTAGTTCTCCGGCGCGAAGCTTTCGAATTTCACACGGATGTCCGGGTTGGCCTTGGTGAAAGTGTTGAACAGTTCGGTGTAGGCGGCGCGGTCCTCCTGGCGCCAGGTCCAGAAGGTGACTTCGCCGGCCTGCACCGGTGCGGCTGCGAGGCATGCGACGAACAGCGCCAGGCCGGGCCGGAGCGTGCTGCTGAAGATCAAATGTTTCATGGCGTCGTGGAGCCTTTCCAGTTTTATTTGATGGGGTGCATTGAAGCATCCGACAGACCTTCGCGCACCAGCGAGGCCTCGTGCACCGTGGATGTATCTGTGGCCAGAAGCATGGCGCCGTCCAGCGCGGTGCCTTCGGCGGGGACAGCCACCAGCCAGGGCAGGCGCCCCCGCAGCGTGGCGAGCATCCGCTCGGTCAGAAGCGGTCCGAGCGCCAGCAGGCCGCCGACGCTGGCGAAGTTCATCGGGCGCAGATCGATATCGGCGGCGGCGGCCGCGACGGTTTCGGCAAGCGACATGGCGGCGCGGCTGATGATCTCGGATGCGACGATATCGCCCTGGGATGCTGCGCAATAAACGTCCTGCGCAAAGCCTGCGGCGAATTGCGGCGGATTGGCGTGGCCTTCGATCGCGGCGGCAAGCCCTGCGATCGGCCCGAAACGTTGCGATGCGGCGTGCGACAAGATCGTTGCCGGCCCGCGCCCATCCTGGGCGCGCACGAAGGCCTGCAATCCCTGGAAGCCGATCCAGGCGCCGCCGCCCTCGTCGCCGAGGCGAGGCCCCCAGCCGTCGGCGCGCGTCATGTGCCCGTCGGCGCCCACGCCGATGGCCACCGCGCCTGTGCCGGCCGCCAGCACCACACCCGGCCGCCCGCTGAGGGCGCCGGCATGCGAAGTGATGGCGTCGCTGGTCACTGCCACGTCGGTGGCTGGCAGGAGGGCACAAAGCTGTCGTGCGAGGGTGCGCGCGGCGTCGGGAGCCGCGAGCATGCCTGCAGCGCCGACACAGAGCGCGTCGATGCGAAGCAGTCCAGCGGCGCGGAGCATGGGTTCTGCAACGGTCATGATGGCAGCGAGCGCCAGCGCGGCCCCGTTGTCCGCGGCCAGTCCGGGAGCGCCGTTTCCATCCGAGCGCGTGCGCCCCTTCGGCCCGGCGAGCATCACACGGCATCCGGTCTTGCCAAGGTCGATTGCCAGAACATGCGCGCTCACCGGATATCCCAAACGCAGCTTTACGTTGCGAATGATGCTGCGATGGTCCGCGTCGGGCAAGGGTGGCTGCCGATGGTGTGTTTCAACCCAAAAACCCGCCCATCCTCAGGTGGTCTTGGTGATCTTCCGCAGGCCGCGCGGCGTGTCGGGGTCCTCGCCACGCTCGACTGCCACATGCAGCGCCAGGATTTGGAACGGCAGGATCTCCAGCAGTGGCGACATCACCTCCGCGTCCCCCCCCGGGAGGGCGAATCCGGCGTCGGCCTGGGCGACCGCCTCCCGTGTGCCCACTATGAACAGATCGGCCCGCGCCTGGCTCACGCGGGGGACTACCTGCGCCATGGCAGCACCCGCCACGCCCTGGGGGATGATCGCCAGCACCGGCACCAAAGGGTCGAGCAACGCCAGCGGGCCGTGCAGCAGGTCGGCGCCTGAAAAAGCCTGGGCGGAGACGTAGCTGGTTTCCATCAGCTTCAGCGCGGCCTCCCGCGCCGTGGGATAGGCGTAACCGCGG
Organism: Rhodospirillales bacterium; assembly: GCA_043732745.1. Classification (GTDB taxonomy): domain Bacteria; phylum Pseudomonadota; class Alphaproteobacteria; order Acetobacterales; family Acetobacteraceae; genus CAIQQQ01. Next base: position 5,565 of record JAYTHH010000397.1, on the reverse strand, counting down.
CCGGTCACCAGCATGCGCTGGGCGAAGCGGTAGCGGGGCGCGGAGGCTAAGATGGCGAGTTGGGCCTGGTTCAGCACCGTGTCGCCGAGATCGGCGATGGCGTGTGCCTCGCTGGCATCGCCGCCGCGCCAGTGTTCCAGCACCAGATACAGCGCCAGCAATTGGGCGGTATAGGATTTGGTGGCGACCACCGATTTCTCGGCGCCGGCCATCACGTCCACATTGAGCTCGGCCGCTGCCGCCAGCGCGGAGGCGGGACTGTTGGTGACCGCCAACGTAAGGGCGCCGCCGCGTCGTGCGATCTCGACCGTCTGCACCAGGTCTGGCGAGCCGCCGGACTGGCTGACGGCGATGAGCATCACGTCGCGGAGATCGGGCGCGGCGCCATACGCGGTCATGGTCGAAGGTGAAACCAGGCCGGCGGGGAGGCCGTGGAGGATCTCGACCAAGTATTTGGCGTAAAGCGCCGCGTGGTCGGAGGTGCCGCGCGCTGCCAGCAGAACGAAGCGGGGGGAGCGGGCCGCGATAGCACGGCCGATGGCGTGAAATTCGGCGTGCCGTTGGACAAGGCCACGCCAGATTCTGGGCTGCTCGGCCAGTTCCGACGCCATGTGATGGCCGGGACCGGTCGCTTCATCGCGCATGGCGGAATGTCCTCACTGGCGGCGGAGCCATTTTTGGCGAGCCCGGGGGGGGGAGCGCAAGGCTCCCGGCCAGGGTTGGCCCATGATGCCGCAGCCGGGCGCCTTGAAATGAGACAGCTTAAGCCACCAGTAGTGCCACGCCTTTTATCTGCACGTAGAGCTCCACACCGTCGGCAAGATCAAGCATTTCCCACGACCGTCGGGTGACGCGGGCGAGCAGCCGGGCGCCGGTGCCATCGAAGCCCAGCCCGAGCACCACGGCCAGTTCGTTGGGGCCGAGCATCGTGGCATCCAGAATGCGCGCCTTCAGCACGTTGGTGATGCTGCTGGCACGCGGAGCATCGCGCGTCAGGCTGACATCCTGGGCCATGATTCGCAGACGGCGTGCGGCGCCTGCTTGCAGCATCGGCGATGGCACGAGAAAGCGGCCGCCTGGCACGTCCAGTATTGCCATGCCGTATTCCGCGTCGTGGCCGGCCACGACGGCATCCAGGCTCACCGCGGCCTCCCGCGCGCGCACCAGCGGCAACGCCGTGTCGCTTTGCAGCGCCGCCAGCTTGCCTGCTGCCAGGACGCGGCCATGATCGATCAGCACCAGATGATCGGCGAGGCGCTCGACCTCGGCCATGTCGTGGCTGACATAAATCATTGGCAGCGCCAGTGCCGCACCAAGCCGTTCCAGAAACGGCAGAATCTCGTCCTTGGTGGCGCGGTCCAGCGCCGACAGTGGCTCATCCATCAGCAGCAGTCGCGGCTGCGACAGCAAGGCGCGGCCAATCGCCACGCGCTGGCGTTCGCCGCCGGACAGTTTTGCCGGCGCACGACCGAGCAGGGCGCCGAGGCCCAACAGCGCTACCACCTCGTCCAGGCCGATTACGTGATCGACCGAACGCGAAGGCGCACCGTACAGCAGGTTTCGCCGCACCGACAGATGCGCGAATAGGCTCGCCTCCTGGAACACATAGCCGACGGGGCGGCGATACGCCGGGCGAAAAATGGCGCCGGATTGCCAGACATCGCCATCCACCACGCAGCGCCCGTCGCCCATGCGGTGCAGGCCTGCGATACAGCGCAGGATGGTAGTCTTGCCGCAGCCGGATGGGCCGAACAGCGCGGTGACGCCGGTTGCGGGCACACACAAAGCGGCGTCGAGCGAGAACCCGCCGACTTTGCCCCGGAATGCGATGTCGATTTTCCCTGCCGCCGTCCCGGTCACGCCGCAGGCCTCGCCGCTTTGGTCTCGACCAGCCGTATCGCCAGGATCACCGCGAAGGCGAATACCAGCATGCCCGCCGCCAGTGTGTGTGCGCGGCCCCATTGCGCGGTCTCGACGTAGTCATAGATCGCCACCGACATCACACGGGTGCGGCCAGGAATGTTGCCGCCGATCATCAGCACGATGCCGAACTCGCCCACGCAATGCGCGAAGCCCAGCACGGCGGCGGTGAGGAAGCCGGGGCGCGCCAACGGCACCGCTACCGTCCAGAATGTCCGCAGCGGGGAGGCGCGCAGGGTTGCCGCCACCTCCAGCGGCCGGTCGCCCATCGCCTCGAACGCGTTGCGGATCGGCTGCACCACGAAGGGCATCGAATAGACCACCGAGCCGATCACCAGGCCTGCAAAGCTGAAGGCCAGCGTGCGGCCGCCCCATAGTCCGGCCAACGCGCCGCCCGGGCCATTCGGGCCCAACACGATCAGAAGATAGAATCCGATGACGGTGGGTGGCAGCACCAGGGGCAAGGCCACGATGGTGGCCGGGATCTCCTTCCACCACGACGGCGAACGGGCCAGCCACCAGGCGATCGATGTGCCCAGGAGGAGCAGCAGGAGGGTGGAGACGAAGGCCAGCTCGATCGTGAGCAGGACGGGCTGCCATATATCCTGAAGCAAGGGATTCACCGCGGGGCTCCCGGCCGTTCGTTATGTTGCATCATCTATAACGCTGGTCCGACGAAACGCACGAATCACGCGGTGGCGGGTTGATCGTCGGCGTCTTGCGTGTTTCGCTCGGGCATGGCCAAGACACACCCAGCACCCGCCAAAAAACCGCCGCATGGCCGTCTCAGCGTGCGCATCGACCTCGCCGGCGGGGCGCGCATCGGGCCGGGCAAGGTTGCGGTGCTAGAGGCGATCGGGCGCACCGGTTCGATCTCTGGCGCCGGCCGCGCGCTCGGCATGTCCTACAGGCGCACCTGGGGTCTGGTGGAGGACCTCAACCGCAGCCTGGGCAGGACGGTCGTGGCGGCGGTCTCAGGTGGCGCCGGCGGCGGTGGCGCCGAGTTGACCGAGGTGGGGCACGCCGTGGTGGCCTGCTATCGCGCGATCGAGGCCGACAGCGAGGCAGCGGCGCGAAAGCATCTGTTGTCGTTCGGCATGACCACGGCCTGATCGAATGGACCTGATCATCCAGTCCGCCCGGTTGCAGGGCAGCAACGTTTCGATGTCCATCGGCATTGCCGGCGGCGTTATCGTGGCGGTGGAGCCATCGATCGCAGCCGACGGGCCGCGCCTCGATGCGTGCGGCCTGTTGGTGGTTCCCGGCTTGGTGGAGACGCATTTTCATCTCGACAAGACCTGCATCCTCGATCGCTGCCACGCCGCCGACGGCTCGGTGGCCGAGGCGATCCGGCTGACCGCGGATGCCAAGCGTAGCTTTACGCCCCAGGACGTTTATTCCCGCGGGAGCCGCTTACTCGACCGCGCCATCGGTTGGGGCACGACGCGGATGCGCACCCATGTGGAGGTCGATCCCGGTATCGGAATGCGCGGCTTCGATGGCGTGCAGCAACTTGTGCACGACTATGCGTGGGCAGTGGACATCGAGATCTGCGTGTTCCCGCAGGAAGGGTTGCTCAACAACCCCGGCACCGAGGCATTGCTGATCGAGGGGCTGCGTCGGGGTGCGAAGTTGATCGGCGCCACGCCCTATGCCGACACCGATCCACGCGGCCAGATCGACCGCATCTTCGAGATCGCGCGGGAGTTCGACGTCGATATCGACATGCATCTTGACATGGGCGAGACCGAGGCCGGCATGCATGTGGAATATGTCTGCTGCAAGACCGAGGCGTTCGGCTGGGGCGGGCGCGTGACCGTGGGCCATTGCACGCAGTTGTCGCTGCTGCCGCCTGAGCGCTTTGCCCGTGTGGCTGCAACCTTGGCGCGGGCTGGCGTGGCGGTCACGGTGCTGCCCAGCACCGATCTGTATCTGAGCGGTCGCAGTCATACGCACGCGGTTCCACGCGGCGTCGCGGCTGCCCATCTGCTGCGCTCCGCCGGAGTGCTGTGCTCGGTGGCCACCAACAATGTGCTGAATCCGTTCACGCCATATGGCGATGCCAATCTTCTGCGCATGGCCAATCTCTACGCCAACGTGGCGCAACTCGGCCGTCCCACCGATCTCGCCGGTTGTCTGCACATGGTGACCGACGATGCCGCCCGATTGATGCGGTTGGGCGACTATGGCGTGCGTGTGGGCGCACCGGCGGATCTCGTGCTGCTCGATACTGCGAACGCCGAGGATGCAGTGGCGGAGCTGGCGCAGCCGCTTTGGGGCATGAAGCGAGGGCGCATGAGTTTTGCCCGTGCGAGGCCTGTGCTGCATCGTCCTTGACACGCTGTTACCTGGCCATCGCTGCAGCCCGGTTGGCGGGATCGGCGGCACGCTTGTTGCTAAATATTCTATTAAGGGAGCTTGCTGTGCGAATCTGCATCTTTGGCGCCGGAGCGATCGGTGGCTTCATCGGGGGATATCTTGCCCGCGCCGGCATCGAGGTCTCGGTGGTGGCGCGAGGGGCGCATTTGCAGGCGATCCGTGAAAATGGCCTGACGGTGGAGGCGCCGGACGAGCTCTTCACCATGCGGGTGAAGGCGAGCGATGATCCCCGTGATCTCGGCGTGCAGGACGGTGTGTTGGTCACGGTCAAGGGGCCGGCACTTCCGCAGATGGCGCGCATGATCGGGCCGCTGCTGGGCGAAGAGACGCCAGTGGCGTTCCTGATGAATGGCGTGCCGTGGTGGTATTTCCACGGCCATGGCGGCGTCCTTGATGGCATGCGGCTGCCGATGCTCGACCCCGACGATGTCATCTGGAACGCAGTGGGCCGTCGCACCGTGGGCGGCATCGCCTGGCCCGCCAGCTCGGTGCCGGAGCCTGGTGTGATCCGGGTGCTGAGCCCGAAATCGCGGCCGACCATTCTGGGGGCGCCGGATGGCGTGACCACGAAGGGCATTCTGGCACTGAAGCAGGCGTTCGTGGCGGCGGGCCTGCCGGTGGAGGTCGAGACCCAGATCCGGGACCGGATTTGGGAGAAGATCGCCTTCAATCTCAGCGCGGGGCCGATGTGTGTGCTGACCGAAACGCCAGTGCGCGCCACGCAAGAGGAGGAGCAGCTGATCGCGGCGTCGCGCCGCCTGCTGGACGAGGCGGCGGCCTTGATCAAGGCGCTGGGCCGCAATGCCGTGATTGATGTCGAGCGCATCGTCGGCGTCAACATGGCGCTCGCGCATCGGCCCAGCATCCTGCAGGATCTTAAGGCGCGCCGGTCGATGGAGATCGATGGGCTCTACAACGTGCCGCTGCAACTGGCCAAAATGACCGGCACACCGATGCCGACATTGGAATTCCTGGCAGCACTGATCCGTGTCAAGGTGCACGCGTTGTCGCTCGCCTGATGCATCGCAGAGATTTCCCATGATCACGACACGACGCAGCCTCATCGCCGGCACCGCTGCCCTGCCGTTCCTGCATCGTCTCGCACAGGCGCACCAGCTAAAGAATATCTGCGCTCGCTTTGCATTGCATTTCGTGACGCAGACAGCCTAGTGGTCCGAACCTGACACTTGGTCTCCGACCAGTCAGGTGATTCGGCCCACCAAACAAGGACCTGTGGCAGGAAGCTGACGGTTCTTTCCGTCAGAT
>JAYTHH010000396.1:0-3111 GCA_043732745.1 Rhodospirillales bacterium | reverse complement strand
CAAATCGGCATCCGGTAGCCGTAGAACTCGTGGTCCTCGTTATAGCCGCCGTGTCCAGAGCCGAGATCGGCGAAGTCGTGGACGAACTCGATGGCCGTAACCCACTTAATCATCTTGAAGCCCACCTCGTTTTCGCAGCGCAGGCGGACCGGGGCACCGTGCAGCACGCTGACCGGCTCGCCGTTCATGTCGATCGCCAGCATCGTGAGCGCGTGGCGCATGTTCACCATCCGGTGCACGTCATAATAGCGGCCGCCGTCGGCCCCGTCGGCGAGCGAGTAGAACACAGCGTAGCGCGCTGCCGGCGTCGGACGGACGAGGTCAAGAATACTGCGCATCGGCACGACGCCCCATTTGGCGACCCCCGACCAGCCCTGAATGCAGAAATGCGTCGTGATCTGCTCCTGCTGCGGCATCGCACGGAGCTCGGCCAAGGTGAAGTCGCGGGGCCGCTCGACCAACCCGCTGACGCGAAGCCGGTAATCGGCAAAGCCGCCCGGGACCAGCGCCTCGAACTCGACCGAGGCCGGCATGGTGCCGTTGGGCCAGAAGTAGGGAGAGATGTCTTTTTCACCGATCTCGCTGGTGGGATCCCACCACTCGACCAAGCCCTTGAGCCAACCGATCATGACCTGCCCGGTACGCTGCACCAGCCAGGGATGGCGGATCGTAAACGGCGAAGCCGACCACCATGCGATCGCAACCAAGGCGATCAGCGGCAGGAAGACGGCGGATCCGCGCCACGACACGTCGTGAACACCGGCCCACGAGGTTGACCCGCGCGCCCGTGATGAACACCAGCGTGACGTGCGCGAATATGAATAGCAGGAACCACCACAGACCGAGGAAGTGGATCGAGCGCGCGCGTTGGCGGTTGAGAACGCGCTCAAACCAGCCGGCATGGTTCGACGGGACGGACTCTGCATTAAGCCGGTCAAAATCGACGCCGGAGCTGCGACAAACACCGTGATGAAATAGGCCAGCTGCTGGAGGCTGTTGTAGCGTCTCCAGTTATGGTCAACCGGGAAGGTCAGTGACAGATATTGCAAGACGGTCGAAAGGGCATTCGGGAACACCGCCCACGTCGTCGGCACGAGCCGCACCACTGGTCGGTCGCAAACAGCAGAACGTAAAGAGCGATGCCGTTTAGCACCCACAAAGCGTTGAAGGTAAAATGCCACCAGCGGGCCAATCCGATCGAGTGCCGGATGCCGGGGATTCCCAGCCAGCCGGGTATCGTCACCGAGTCGTCCTTCGAGGTCCACACCCGGTCGGTCGGCACGGGCTTTTGGAAACGAAACAAGTCAGTCCCGGGGGTGCAATCGCGCCGACAGTAGAGGCGGGGATGGTCGGCGAGGATTTGCACGCCGGCACGAATGATGAACATCATGAAAAATAGGTTGAGAAAGTGGCCGACCCGAAGCCAGACCGGAAAGCCGGAGGTCACCACGCGAGCGGTCGGCGGGGCGCCGGGATAGCGAATAAGGAACGCCTGAACGTCCGGATTCAGCCGGAGGGCTTGTGCCACGGCGACGCCGATGACGAGCAAGACGAAGACGATCGGTAGCGCCCAAAGAACGCTGTACCATTTTGTCCGAAGGCGGATGACCGGGACGATACCCGACTGGGGCGGCATCCAGTGGCTCAGACGGACGCGGTCGTCGGCCGTCGTAAGGCTTGCCTCCATCGGATCGTGGATGGGGCGACCATCGCTGAAGTTGTCTATGCTGATCGTCGATCTGTTGTTGCTCCATACGGAACGCCCGGGAACCCGCTTCGGAAATAAAAAAAGCCCGGTGTCGAATAAACATGCCGGCAGACCCGATCGTGCGGTAGCTTCGAACATTACTCATGGCCGGAGCTCATTTGGCCTGTAATTAACAAGAAGCGTAGATATAGGGTCCGCCGCGGTCAGTCGTGAAGCTTGGTCAGTGCCGATCCCTTGTGCGCGGCGATATGGTCGGTCTTGCCGCTCTTGATCTCGTACTGGGGAGATTCGGAGCTCGCGCGGTGCGTATGGCCCTTGTCGTCGAAGTCGCGGGTATTGACCCGGATGATCGTGCCGCCGACGTGCTCGGCTTCGGAGTTCCACCCGACCCGATCGCCCACCTTGAGTCGTTGAGACATCCGCGTACTGCTGATGGCTTTGGCTCGCCCATTATCAACCGGAGTGTAAGGACCCATCTACATGGGGTGAAGACGCTCGAGTCCTTGCTGAAGGAGGTTCGCGCCTGCCGGGCTTGCTCCGATGTGCTGCCGTTAGGTGCCCGGCCCGTCGTCCAGATGTCGGCGACGGCGCGCATCCTGATCGCCAGCCAGGCGCCCGGGACAAAGGTGCATTATAGCGGCGTTCCCTTTGCCGATGCCTCGGGGGATCGCCTGCGCGAGTGGATGGGCGTGCAGAACCTTACATTCTACGATGAGAGCCGGATCGCGATCCTGCCGATGGGTCTGTGCTATCCTGGACGGCTGCCGGGCGGTGGAGACGCGCCCCCGCGTCCCGAATGTGCGCCGCTCTGGCGCGACCGGCTTGTGGCACATATGCCTGACCTGCGGCTGACGCTGCTGGTCGGCGCGCACGCCCAGACCCTTGCGCTTGGGCGCGGCAAAATGAGCGGTCGGGTAATGAGGTTTCGGGACAACCTGCCCGCCATCTTTCCGCTGCCGCATCCCTCGTGGCGCTCACGGCATTGGGCTACAAAGAATCCCTGGTTCGATGCGAATGTGCTTCCCGAGCTGCGCGACGCGGTCCAAGATGCGCTCGCATGACGTCGGCCGAACTTCCGCCGGTCTATACGATTGGCCACTCCACACTGAGCATCGTCGAGTTTGTCGAGCTGCTCCGGCAGGGCCAGGTCGAGCTGGTCGTCGATATCCGCAGTATTCCGCGATCCCGGACCAATCCCCAATTCAACCTCGATGCGTTGCCCGAAGCGCTTTCGGTTTGGCAGATTGGTCATACGCGGATCGAGGAACTCGGCGGGCGGCGCAACAAATCGAAGACCGTGCCGGCCGAGGTCAACGGCTTCTGGACGAACCAGAGCTTCCACAATTACGCCGACTACGCGCTGTCGGACGAGTTTCACATCGGCTTGTTGCGGTTGACTGAGT
>JAYTHH010000395.1:0-10240 GCA_043732745.1 Rhodospirillales bacterium | reverse complement strand
CTGGCGCAGGCGGCGGCGCTGCTGTTGCCAGGCGGGCGCCTGGTCGTGGTGTCGTTTCACTCGCTGGAGGACAGGCTGGTGAAGCGTTTCATGACCGAGGCCGCCGGCCGTACTCCGTTGCCGTCGCGTTTCGACCCACGCGGCATGATGGCGCGCGGGGCGGCCGATTTCAGGCTGCTGACGCCGCGCGCGGTGCGCCCGAGCGACAATGAAACCACAGTCAATCCACGCAGCCGCAGCGCACGGCTTCGCGCACTTCAGCGACTCGACACTAAAATGCTCGTCTCCCTCAACTCTGATTTGGCAGATGCGCTGACATGATCCGTCCTTTCACCTGCCTGTGTCTTTTGGTCGCCGCCGGCTCTGGCCTGTATCTTTACAGCGCCAAGCATGATGCACAGATGCTCGACCGCGAAATCACCAAGCTCGGCCGTCAGGCCCAGGAGAGCCGCGCGCGCGCCTCGATGATGCGGGCGGAATACGACCGTCTCGGCGACCCGGACCGGTTGCGTGAGTTGGCCACGATGGTGTTGTCGCTGCAGCCGACCGATCCTGCGCAATTCACGGCAATGGCCGATCTCGAGCGTCGTCTGGCGTCGGTGAATGCCATCGTGCAGGCCAATCCGGCGCCGTTCGAGCCACCCCAGGTGATCGCGAGCGCGGTCGAGCCGGCCCGTCCGACTGCCACGCCAGCCACAGTGGTCGCGCCTGCGCCAAGCGCGTCAGAAAAGGCCGCACTTGCTGAGACAACCGTAGCCGAGCGGCCGCAGCCGCAGGTCCAGGTTGCAGCGGCGAAGCCAATCATGGCTCCGAAGCCGTTTTCCCCGGCGCCGCAGACGGCATCCGCGCCTGCGCCGACACCTTTCTCTGTCCAGGCCCCATCGGTGCTTGCCTCCGCCCAGCCGACGCCGCGTGCGCCGCTGGTGCGCGCCGCAGCCGCAGCCGAGACCCGCCCTGCCCCCCGCCCGACGCCGCAGAGCGACCCCGCTCCCCGTCCGGCCCGTGCCAGCGTGCCGCAGGACGCAGCCGTCAACACCCCGGCCAACGCGCCTGCCGCCGCACCGGTATTTGCTTCCTCCCTTGGGATGGCGCGCACTCAGGCGCCGCTGCCGGCCAATGTGCTGACACCCACCAGCTACACGCCGCCGCGCCGATGAGCCGGCGCCCCCCTTCGCGCGACAACACGAACGATCAGAACACGCCGGATCGCAACAGCGTCGCGCGGCGTTTCGGCGCCCCGCGTGAGGCCGGCGTGCCGCGCATGGAGGACGTGCGGATCACCGCGCCCGATCTCGCCCGCCGTGCCACCATGGAGCGCACCCGCGGCCGCATCGTCATCGCCGCATGCGGCTTTGCGGGTTTGTTCGCAGCGCTTAGCCTCAAGCTCGCGCTGGCCACCGTGGTGATGCCGATGCAGCCGAAAGTCTCTGAAGCAAGGCGGCCCGAGGCGCCGGTGTCGACCGGCGACCAGCAGCAGAGCCTTGCACCAGCCGCTGCCCGCCCGATGGAGCTTGCACGGGCCAAGCGCGCCATGATCGTGGACCGCAACGGCGAGGCGATGGCGCTGTCGCTGCCGAACGCGGCACTGATCGCCAATCCCCGCGCGCTGATCGACCCGCAGGACGCTGCGCACAGGCTCAAGGCCGTGCTGCCGCGGATCGACGAGGACGTCACCCTGGAGCGGCTGGCCGACCAGTCTAAGCAGTTCGTCTATCTGGCCCGCCAGCTCACGCCGCGCGAACAGCTGGCCGTCAACGCGCTGGGCATTCCCGGCGTCGATTTCGAGCGAACCGAGCGGCGGCGCTATCCGCTGGGCCGGGTGGCGGCGCAACTGCTGGGCGGCGTGGATGTCGACAATCACGGCATCGCCGGGCTGGAGCGGCATTTCGACCAGCAGCTTTCCAGCCAGAGCACGCCGCTGCGGCTGTCGCTCGACGTGCGGGCGCAAGCGGTGGTGCGCGACGAATTATCCAAGGCGATGGCCGATTTCGGCGCCATCGGGGCCTGCGGCATCGTGATGGACGTGCGCACCGGCGAGATCATCGCAATGGTGTCGCTGCCCGATTTCGACATCAACGAGCCGCGCAACGCTGTGCCGGACGAGCGGTTCAACCGAGCTGTGACGGGGGTGTATGAGCCGGGCAGCACGTTCAAGCTGCAGACCGCCGCGATGGCACTGGACAGCGGTACCGTTCATATCTGGAACGGGTTCGACGCCACCAACCCGATCAAGATCGGCCGCTTCAGCATCAACGATTTCGAGGGCAAGCATCGCTGGCTCGCGGTGCCTGAAATCATCGCATATTCCTCCAACATCGGCGCGGCGCGGATGGCCGAGGCGGCAGGGCCAACCCTGCAGCGGGCTTGGATGGAAAAGCTGGGCATGATGGCGCGCACCGGCGTGGAGTTGCCGGAGCAGTCGGCCACGTTGTTTCCTCCCATCGCGAATTGGAAAGAGGCCGCCACGCTCACCATCGGTTTCGGCCACGGTATCGCCGTCACGCCGTTGCATGTGGTGGCCGGCACCGCTGCGGTGGCAAATGGCGGCGTGCTGATGAAGCCCACTTTGTTGGCGCAGGACCCGGCCTCGCCGCCTGTTGGCGTGCGCGTGATGCAGCAGAGTACGTCCGACACGATGCGGAAGCTGATGCGCCTGGTGGTGAGTGACGGCTTCGGCAAATCGGCCGAAGTGCCTGGCTATTTCGTCGGCGGCAAGACCGGCACGGCTGAGAAGATCAGCCATCACGGCTACAACAAGAAGGCCAACGTGGCGGCGTTCATGAGCGTGTTCCCGATGAACACCCCGCGCTACGCCGTGTACATGATGCTGGACGAGCCGAAGGCCAACGCCAGCACGCACGGCTATGCCACGGCCGGCTGGGTGGCCGCCCCCGCCGCCGGGCGGGTGATCGCGCGGATCGGCCCGATGCTCGGTGTGTTTCCAGAGATTGAGAACGCGGCAGCCGTGCAGGCGTCGCTCTTTATTCCGTTGCAGCCGGGCCGCCCCGCCAACGCACCGGCGAATGTGAAGCCGGCCGCGCCCGCCCCCGTAGCCGCGCCGACGGCAAAGGCGGCCGCGCCGGTGGCGCAGAACCGTCCGCCCGCATCACGGTCGATCAAACCACCACCCGGCCCCTCACAGCCGGCCGGCATCCCGGCAGTGGCTCCATCGCTTCAGGGACTGCGGCAGGACGTCAAGCTGCGGACCCGCCCCGATGAAGGGCACTGAGCTCATGCGCGCGGTTTCGGGCGCCGATCCGCTGATGTGGCGCCCAATCGCCGGCCTGGACCTGACCGGCGTGACCGCGGACAGCCGCAAGGCGGCGCCTGGCATGTTGTTCGCGGCACTGCCCGGCAGCCACGCCGATGGGCAGGCCTTTATAGGTGACGCCGTTCGCCGGGGTGCGGCGGCCGTGCTGGCGCCGACCGGCACGCAATGGCCGCCGGGCGTACCGCCCCGGCCGATGATCACCGATCCCGAGCCGCGCCGCTGCCTGGCGCAGATCGCAGCCGCGTTGGCCGGCGCCCAGCCCACCCAGGTGGTGGCCGTGACCGGCACCAACGGCAAGACCAGCACCGCCGAATTTTTGCGGCAGCTTTGGCAGCTCGCCGGACGCCCGGCCGCGAGCCTGGGGACTTTGGGGCTGATCGCGCCGGGCTTTGCGGCGGGTCCGGGACTGACGACGCCCGATCCGGTGGCGCTCTCGGACACGCTGGCACGGCTAGCGCGGGCGAATATCCAGTCGGCGGTCATCGAGGCGTCGTCGCACGGGCTCGATCAGTTCCGGCTCGATGGCGTGCGGCTGGCGGCGGGCGCATTCACCAACCTGACGCGCGATCATCTGGATTATCACGGCGACATGGCGGCCTACCGCAAGGCGAAGCTGCGGCTGTTTGCCGATCTGCTGCCGGATGGCGCGCCGGCTTTCGCCAGCACGTCGCTCGACGCCGAGACGCTGGCGGCGCTGCGCCACATCGCGGCACGGCGCCGGCTGGATTTTCGCGTCGCCGGGCCGGATGCCACGGTGCCGCAGGCCGATGGCCAGGTTCTGCACTTAGAGGGCGAGACTTTGTTTCTGCCGCTGGTCGGGCGCTTCCAGGCCGACAACGCGCTTCTGGCCGCCCTGTTGGCCGAGGTGACCGGCGTGGCGGGTGCGCGCCAGCTTTTGGGCCAAGTTACTGGAGTGCGGGGTCGGCTCGAACTGGCCGCCAAACTGCCGAACGGGGCGGCCGCCTATGTCGATTTCGCCCATACGCCGGACGCGCTGGACCGGATGATCGCCGCGATGCGGCCCCATACGGCGGGCCGGCTTGTCATCGTGTTCGGCGCCGGCGGGGATCGCGATCCCGGCAAGCGCGCGCCCATGGGCCGCGCGGCCAGCGCCGCCGACGGGGTCATCGTCACCGACGACAATCCACGCTCCGAACAGGCCGCCGCCATTCGCGCCGCCGTGATGGAAGGCTGCCCCGGCGCCATCGAAATGGGCGACCGAGCCCGCGCCATCGCAGCCGCGATGTCCGATCTCGGGCCGGGCGACGTGCTTGTGGTGGCCGGCAAGGGCCACGAGCAGGGCCAAACCATCGGCACCGAGACGCTGGCGTTCGACGATGCGGTGGTGATCCGCGGGCTGGCGGGCCTGGCATGAGCGCGCTGTGGACCGGGGCGGATCTGCGCGAGGCCACTGGCGGCATGCTGCGTGCCCCGTTCACCGCCAATGGCGTATCGATCGACAGCCGCAACGTGCGCGACGGTCAGCTTTTCGTGGCCCTGATGGGCGAGAACGGCGACGGCCATGTGCATGTGGCGGACGCGCTGGCCCGAGGTGCTTCGGGGGCAATGGTGCACTTCCTGACCGACAATGTAGGCGATGATGCGCGGCTACTGATGGTGCGGGACACCTTTCAGGGACTGCAGGATTTAGGCCGCTTCGCTCGCCGCCGGTTCGAGGGTCGGCTGGTCGCCATCACCGGCAGCGTCGGCAAGACCACGACCAAGGAGATGCTGCGGGCCATCCTGTTCGCGCAGGCGAAGACCTGGGCGGCAGAGGCGTCGCACAACAACCACTGGGGCGTGCCGCTGACGCTTGCGCGCCTGCCGCCGGCGCATCGCTATTGCGTGGTCGAGATCGGCATGAACCATGCGGGCGAGATCGCACCGCTGGCACTGATGGCGCGGCCGCATGTGGCTGTCGTGACCACCATCGCCGCCGCGCATATCGGCCATCTCGGCAGCATGGAGGCGATTGCCGACGAAAAGGCCAGCATCGCCGGCGGGCTGAAGCCGGGCGGCGTGCTCATTCTGCCTGCGGATTCTTCCTATTATGCGCGGATGGCGGCCGGTACGTCGCATCGGATCGAGACGTTCGGCAGAGCAGCACATGCCAACCACCGGCTGGTGTCCGCCACGCCCGATGCCGACGGCACGGATATGGTGGTGTTGATCGCGGGTAAGGAGATCAGCTTCCGGCTGGGCGCGCCCGGCCTGCACATGGCCATGAACGCTCTGGCCGCTTTGGCTGCCGCCCACACCCTCGGTGCCGATCCGCTGGCGGGCGCAGACGCGCTGGCCGCCTTCGTGCCGGGGGCAGGCCGCGGACTTCGACGCTCCATCGTGGTGAGTGACGGAAAAGCCTTGCTGCTCGACGAAAGCTACAACGCGTCGGGCGCCTCGGTGCGGGCGGCGTTGTTGCTGCTGGCTTTGGCGCCGGCCACACGGCGCATCGCCGTGCTGGGTGACATGCTTGAGCTGGGCGACGCCGGACCGGCCGAACATGCGGGCCTTGCGGCCGATGTTGCAGCCGGCACAGATCTGGTTTTCACCTGCGGGCCCTTGATGCGCGGGCTGCACGATGCCATTCCCCCGGCATTACGCGCTGCCCATGCGCCCGATTCGGCAAGCTTGGCGCCCATCGTCCGCAGCATGCTGCGGGCCGGCGACGCCGTGCTGGTCAAGGGCAGCCTGGGCAGTCGCATGAAGACGATCGTGGATGCGATCGACCAAATCCGGGAGACGCGCTGATGCTCTACAATCTTGCGCGCCCATTTGCCGACCAATACATCGTGGCGAATCTGTTCCGCTACCTCACTTTTCGGTCGGGGGCGGCGTGCATGACGGCCCTGGTGCTCAGCCTGCTGCTGGGGCCGCCGCTGATCCGCTGGCTGAAATCCGTGCAGGGCGCCGGCCAGCCGATCCGGCCGGACGGGCCAGAAAGCCATCTGCTGACCAAGAAGGGCACGCCCACCATGGGCGGCGTGCTGATTATCTCGACCTTGGCGGTCTCCACCCTGCTTTGGGCGGATCTGCGCAATCAATATGTGTGGGCTGTGCTGCTTCTGACGCTCGGGTATGGCGCCATCGGCTTCGTGGACGACTACATCAAATTGTCCAAGGCGTCGTTCAAGGGTCTGTCGGGGCGCGGCAAGCTGACCCTGCAGGTGCTGATGGGCCTGGGCACGGCGATTTGGATCATGGAGATCACGCGCGGCAGCCTCGGCTCCGGATTTGCGGTGCCGTTCTTCAAGGACGTGCTGGTCCCGCTCGGGTTGTTCTTCCCGTTCGTGGCGGCGTTCGTGATGATCGGCGCCTCCAATTCGGTCAATCTCACGGACGGGCTGGACGGGCTGGCAATCGTGCCCACGATCATCGCGGCCGGTGTGTTCGCGCTGATCGCCTATCTGGTGGGCAACCACAACTTTGCCGATTATCTCAAGATCCGTGAAGTGCCCGGCACCGGGGAACTCAGCGTGTTCTGCTCTTCCGTGATCGGCTCCGGGCTTGGCTTCCTGTGGTTCAACGCGCCGCCGGCCCGGGTGTTCATGGGCGATACCGGAAGCCTCGCGTTGGGTGGCGCGCTCGGCGCGGTGGCGGTCGCGACGAAGCATGAGATCGTGCTGGCCATCGTGGGCGGGCTGTTCGTGGTGGAGACGTTGTCGGTTGTCATCCAGGTGTTCTGGTACAAACGCACTGGGCGCCGCGTGTTCCTGATGGCGCCGCTGCATCATCATTTCGAGAAGAAGGGATGGGCGGAGCCCACTATCGTCATCCGCTTCTGGATTATCTCCATGATTCTGGCCCTGATCGGGCTGGCGACGTTGAAGATCCGATGATTTCTGACTTTTTCCCCTCGGACATCTTTGCCGGCCAGCGCTTTGCGGTGGTGGGGCTCGGCCGCGCCGGGCTTCCGGCGGCGCGTGCGTTGGTCGCGATGGGGGCCGACGTGACAGTGTGGGACGACACTGAAGGTGCGCGCGAGGCCGCTTCGGATTTGGTTGTGGCGAAACCAGAAATGGCTGATCTCACCGCGCTGGTGCTGTCGCCGGGCATCCCGCATCGCCTGCCGAAGCCGCACCCGATCGCGGCCGAGGCGATAGCGGCCGGCGTGCCTGTGCTGTCCGATGCGGACCTGCTATACCGGGCCGTGCGTGCTTCCGAATCCCGTGCGCGCTTTGTGGGGATCACCGCCACCAACGGAAAATCCACCACCACCGCCCTGCTGGCGCATATTCTGACCCAGGCCGGCATCCCCAATGCGGCCGGCGGCAATCTCGGGACCGGCGCGCTGGCGCTGCCGCTGCTGGGGGCGGACGGCGTGTATGTCCTGGAAATGTCGAGCTACATGTTGGAGAGACTCGCCGCATTGCGGTTCGATGTCGCCTGTATGCTCAACCTCAGCGCCGACCACATCGACCGCCACGGCGACATGGATGGCTATGCCGCCGCCAAGCGGCAGATCTTTGCCCGCCAGACCGCGGCCGACACCGTCGTGATCGGCGTGGATGATGAGATTTCGCGGGCTATGGCAGACGATTTCCCGCACGCCATCCGTGTCTCCGAGCAGGATATGCCGATCGCAGGTGCCCCCACCCTGCCCGGCGCGCACAATGCGCAGAACATCGCCGCCGCCACCGCCATCGCCCGCGCACTCGGCGTGCCCAATGACGCGATCGCGGCCGGCATCCTGACCTATCCCGGGCTGCCGCATCGCCAGGAGCAGGTGGCGCATGTCTTCGGCGTGGACTGGATCAACGACAGCAAGGCCACCAACGCCGACAGCACCGCGCGTGCCTTGGCCTGCTACGATCGCATCGTGTGGATCGCTGGCGGCACCGCCAAGGAAGGCGGCATCGAGCCGTTGGCCGAATTCTTCCCGCGCATCGCGAACGCCTTCCTGATCGGCCGTGACGCGCCGGTGCTGGCGGCGACGCTGGCCGCGCATGGTGTCGCGCACACCGATGTGGGAACGCTGCAAAAAGCCGTGGTGGCGTCCGCCGATTGGGTCCGTGCCCACGATGCGTCCGTCGTGTTGCTGTCGCCGGCCTGTGCGAGTTGGGATCAGTTCACCGGCTTCGACCAGCGCGGCGATCAGTTCCGTAGCCTTGTGAAAGGGCTTGCCTGATGCCCGTGCTTTCGCGCGCCGATACCTCGCTGCTGGGACGCTGGTGGTGGTCGGTGGACCGCTGGACCCTGATGGCGATCGGTTCGTTGATCGGCATCGGCTATGTGATGATGCTTGCGGCATCGCCGGCCGTCGCCGAGCGCATCGGCCAGGCGCGTGACAGCTTCATCTTCAAGCAGGTGTTCTTTCTCGCCATCGCTGCGTGCATCGTGATTGCGGTGTCGCTGTTGTCGCCGCGTGGCGTCCGGCGGCTGTCGTTGGTGGGATGTTTGCTAGCGCTGGCACTGACGGCGGCAACGCTTGTGATCGGGCCGAACATCAAGGGCGCCACGCGCTGGATCTCGATGCCGGGCATGTCGATCCAGCCGAGTGAGTTCCTCAAGCCGTGCTTCGCCGTTGTGACGGCCTGGCTGCTCGCCGAAGGGCGCCGCAGCACCGGCGTACCTGGGCTGGCCATAGTGCTGGGTGTGTTCGCCGTGATCGTGGTGCTGCTGAAATCACAGCCGGACATGGGAATGCTCGCGGTCCTGACGGCGGTTTTGCTGACGCAGTTGTTCATCTCCGGGCTGAACCTGATCTGGATCGCCATCGGCTTCGGCTTCATCGGCCTGGGCGGTGTGGCGGCCTTCGCGGCATTGCCGCATTTTCGTTATCGCCTCGCCAGCTTCTTCGACAGCAGCAAGGGCGATCACTTCCAAATCGATCGGGCGCTGGAAGCGTTCGGCAGCGGCGGGCTGCTGGGCCGTGGCCCCGGCGAGGGCTTCGTGAAGGACAAGTTGCCCGACGCGCACGCAGACTTTGTGTTCGCCGTGATGGGTGAGGAATTCGGCATGTTGATCTGCCTGCTGGTGGTTGCTGTCTTCGCCTTCATCGTGCTGCGCGGCATGTTGCGGCTGCTGGGCGAGAGCGATCTGTTCGTGGTGTTGGCCGCCACCGGGCTTGCCGCGAGCTTTGGCCTGCAGGCCTTCGTCAACATGGCCTCCACGCTGCATCTTATTCCCACCAAGGGCATGACGTTGCCGTTCGTGTCCTATGGCGGCTCGTCCGTGATGGCGGTGGCGCTGGGGATGGGCATGCTACTGGCGCTGACGCGACGCGGCGGCTCTGGAGAGTTGCTGTGAGCCAGCCGATCATGATCGCCGCCGGCGGCACCGGCGGGCATTTCTTTCCGGCCGAGGCGCTGGCAGCGGAGTTGCAAAGCCGTGGCCGCGTGGTGGCGTTGATGACGGATGCGCGCTCGAGCGGCGAGCGGTCTGCGGTTTTTTCCGGGGCCGAACGTTTTGTGTTGCAGGGCGGTGGCATCGCCGGGCATGGGTTGGCAAAAGTGGTGAAATCATCGGCGTCCCTGGCGGCGGGAACGATGCAGGCGCTCTCAATTCTTCGGCGTTTGAAACCATCTGCCATCGTCGGCTTCGGCGGCTATCCCACTGTGGCGCCCGTGCTGGCGTCACGTGGCATGCTGCGACGTCCGCGCGTTGTGCTGCACGAGCAGAACGCCGTGCTGGGCCGCGCCAATCGGGCGCTGTCAAGGTTTTCCGACAGGCTGGCACTGAGCTTTTCCGAGACCAGTCGCGTGCCGGATACGGCGCATGCCGTGCTGACCGGCAATCCCGTTCGCGCAGCGATCATCTCCCGCGCCGGACACGACTACGATCCTGCCGGCGGCAGGTTCCATCTTCTCGTTCTTGGTGGCTCGCTGGGCGCCAGCGTTTTCAGCAACGTGGTGCCGGACGCGATCCGCGAGTTGCCCGATGCCCTGCTGGCGAAGCTGCAGATCACGCAGCAATGCCGCGCCGAAGATCTGCCGAAGGTTCGCCGCGCCTATGACGCGCTTGGTATGCAGG
>JAYTHH010000394.1:0-3124 GCA_043732745.1 Rhodospirillales bacterium | reverse complement strand
GTGAAGGCAGCATGAAGTGCTACCTCCTAGCGAATAGGTCCAGTTGAACAGCCTGTGTATCCGGGTCCTTGCAACGAACGCTGCCGGTCAGTGGCGCGCCAGTTCCAACCCCAATATCAACATTCCAGCAAAGAAACAGCGCCTGAACAGCACCGGCGAAATCCGGGCCCGAAGATATTCGCCGGCCATCATGCCGATAGCAGCCGGCACCAGCGACACAACGGAGGTGATCACCAGGGTTTCCTCGAACACGCCGGATTTCGCAAGATCGATGGCCAGGCTGAACGCGGCAATCGTGAACGAAAGCCCCAACGCCTGGATCAGATCCTCACGGTCCAGCCCCAGTCCGTTCAGATATGGCACCACCGGTATCATGAACACGCCGGTCACCCCTGTTACAACGCCGGTCGCCACCCCCACCAGCGGCCCCAGCCAGATCTCCCACCGCTTCGGCACGGCCGGCCGCCGGCCGACCAGCCCGATCAACGCATAGACCGCCAGC
Source organism: Rhodospirillales bacterium (assembly GCA_043732745.1). Taxonomy (GTDB): domain Bacteria; phylum Pseudomonadota; class Alphaproteobacteria; order Acetobacterales; family Acetobacteraceae; genus CAIQQQ01. The sequence continues at coordinate 2,622 of JAYTHH010000394.1, read as the reverse complement.
ACCGCGCCCAGCCAAAAACGGGCGTTGCCGGAACGCGCCCCGGCCAGCGACCCCGAAGCCAGCCAACCGCCCAGCACAATGCACAGAAGCATCGGCCAGAGCCTTCGCAGCAATCCACGAAAATCCGGACCGGCCCAGAGCTGCCAGATATTCGTCACCGTGGCCGGCACCACCAAAATCGCAGCGGCCTGCGCCGGCGGCATCACCAGCCCTAGCAACCCCACGCCGACAGCCGCAAAGCCCAGCCCGATGACACCCTTCACGAAGCCGGACAGCACCATCACCAGGCCCAGAATCACCAGTGAATGGATCAGGGGGGCATCCGTGCTCACGTCACCACCGCACCACCGTCCACTGCCAAAACCTGGCCGGTGATATGGCCGGAGGCCGCCGACGCAAACAGCAGCGCCGCACCCTTCAGATCATCCGGCCCACCCAACTTGCCCAACGGAGTACGCGCCGCGAACGCCTCGCCATGCTGCGCCAAGGCGCCCTTCGTCATGCGCGACGGAAACCAGCCCGGCGCCAGGGCATTCACGGTGATGCCATATCGCCCCCACTCCGCCGCCAGCGCCCGGGTGAAATTCACCACCCCACCCTTGGACGTGTTGTAAGCGATGGTTCCCAGCGATCCGGTCTGGTTGCCCTTCAGCCCCGCCACCGACGCCACATTCACAATGCGCCCGCGCCGTTGCGGGATCATCCACGCCCGCCCCACCGCCTGCGTCACAAAGAACAGTCCGTTGAGGTTAAGATCCATCACCCGCATCCACTGATCCGGCGTATGGTCCTCGGCCGGCGCACCCCACGAGGCGCCGGCATTGTTGACCAGAATGTCGATCCGCCCCGCCCGGATCATCACGGCGTCCACCATCGTCTGCGCGGCCTCGGCGCTGCGCAGATCGGCCACCACCGCAAACGCCGAAATGCCCAGTGCCGCCAGATGCGCCACCGCCTCGTCCAGCTCCGCCTGCTTGCGCGCCGCGATGGCGATGGTGGCGCCGTATTCGCCCAGCGCCTCGGCAATCTGCAGCCCCAGACCGCGCGACCCACCCGTCACCAGTGCCACCTGGCCCGTCAAATCGAACAGCGCCGCGAGCGAGCTCATCGGTTGAGGCTGCCGAAATCACGGCCCTCCTCTACCAGTCGCCGGATCAACGGCGCCGGGCGGAACGCCCAGCCCTCGCGCCCCGCCGACAACACCACAAGCCGCGTCAGCACATGCGGCAATCCGATCACATCGGCTTGAAACATCGGGCCACCGCGCTCTGCCGCCATGCCGTATCCGTGCAGCCAGACCTGATCCACGTCCAGCGGCCGTGCCGCGATCCCTTCCTCCAACAGCCGTGCTCCTTCATTTATCAAGGCCAACAGGCAGCGCTCGACGATCTCCGCGTCCCCCACCCCTCGCCGCTCCAGCCCGATCATCGCCGAATGCGCCACCACCAGCGCGTCGATCGTCTCGTCGTGCAACGGCTTGCGGCCATCGGGATACAGATACCATCCCGCCTTGGTCTTCTGCCCGAAGCGGCCTTGCTCGCAGATCAGATCCGGCAGCCGCGAATACGGCTGATCCGGCTGCTCCACAGACCGGCGCTTGCGGATTGACCAGCCGATATCCTGCCCGGCCAGATCCATTACCCGCAGCGGGCCGAGGGCGAACCCCCAATGCTCCATGGCGTCGTCGATCTGCGTCGGCAATGCACCTTCCTCCAGCAGCAGATAGGCCTGGCGCAGATATTCCTCGAACATCCGGTTGCCGATGAACCCGTCGCACACGCCGGACACCACGCCCACCTTGCCCATTCGTTTGGCCAGCGCCATCACCTGGCCGAGGATCACAGGCGCCGTTCGTGCTCCGCGAATCACCTCCAAAAGTCGCATGATGTTGGCTGGGCTGAAGAAATGCAGCCCCACCACACGCTCCGGCCCCGGCGCGGCATCGGCGATCGCATCGACGTCGAGTGTGGATGTGTTGGTGGCCAGAACGGCATCCGGCCTAACGATCTGTCCCAGCTCCGCGAACACGCTCCGCTTGACCTCCAGATCCTCGAACACCGCCTCGATCACCAGATCCGCCGACGCAGCGGCATCCAGCCGGGCCGCCACCGAAAGGAGGGAAATCCGGAACTGGGCAAGGTCAGGACTAATCCGGCCGCGCTCCGCCTGGCTTTCGATGGTGCGTTTTATCTTGGCCGCCGCCGCCGCCAGCGCGTCCTCCCGCAGATCGATCAGCACGACCGACAGGCCCGCCTCCAGCAGCGCGATCGCAATGCCGCTGCCCATCGTGCCGGCGCCGATCACCGCCACGGTTCGAAACACATCGGCATCACCGACGGGAACCCCCGGCAGTCGCGCCACGGCCCGCTCGGCAAGGAAGGCATGGCGTAGCCCGCGTGATGCCTCGCTGGCCAGAAGCACGTCGAAACGATCCGCCTCGGCGGCAATTGCCGAGTCGAAGTCCAGCGAAGATGCTTCCTCCACACAATTGATCAACGCGACCAGCGCCGGCGTGCGCAGCCGGCGCTTTGCGGCGGCCACGCGCGCGGTTGCGATCGCCTCGGGATCGGCCACCACCGCGCGGTCCCGCGTGCGCCGAACCGAAACCGTGGCGGCAAGCTT
>JAYTHH010000393.1:0-3132 GCA_043732745.1 Rhodospirillales bacterium | reverse complement strand
ACTATCTCGGTTGGTCCAGGGCGGTCAGGAGGCCGGGATTTATGCCCTTCAACCTCATCGCCGACCCACTTATCCACAGAAAAGTATAATTGCGCCATATACTTACATCCCAAGAGCACGACGATAAATATCCAGAAGTGTCTCTTGCTCCTCAACCTCCGCAGGTTCTTTTTTTCGAATGCTGATCAGCTGACGAATTACTTTTACGTCGAAGCCTGCACTCTTTGCTTCTGCATAAATGTCTTTGATGTCTGAACTAAGAGCCTTACGTTCTTCTTCGAGTCTTTCAATTCGCTCGATCAGGCTACGAAGCCGATCTGCCGCGATGCCTCCAGCCTCGGCACCTGCGCTAGCTGACTCGGTAGCTCTCGTGCGCCTTGCCGTCTCTGCAACATCACTCATTTTCATCTCCGCGTTCAATTATCGACCATCGTACTATCCGCGCCAAAAATCGACGGTTAGGACGACAGAAAGTATGGGGTACTTTTGTAAGTGCCCGAATTTAAAGGCATAGTACCGCTAGTGGAGGCGTTTTAAATCCGGCACTTTTGGATTCAGCGTAGATGTCCTTGATATCGCTCGACACGGCTTTGCGTTCTTCCTCTGGGCGCTCGATCCGTTCGATCAAGCTGCGCAGCCGGTCGGCGGCGATGTTGCCCCATTGGGCGTTGTCCTGGGTGTCGTTAGTGCCGGGGGCGGTCGCGGCGTCGGACATGGTCTATTCCTGAATGCGATGGGGGCGCGGAGGTAGCCTCCGCGCCCCCATCTGGTCAATGCCCCTCGACGCTAGTCACTCCCCGCTCAAGCGGCAAACCCTAAACGGAGGCTGAAGCGGCGTAGGCCGACATCTGCTCGGGGCTGGCGGGCGCCTGGTGCTTCGCCTGCCATTCCTTGTAGGGCATGCCGTAGATGATCTCGCGGGCATCGGGATCGGAGAGCGCGATGCCGCGGGCGTCTGCTGCTTCACGATACCAGCGGCTCAGACAGTTGCGGCAGAAGCCGGCAAGATTCATCATGTCGATGTTCTGGACGTCGGTGCGGCTGCGCAGATGTTCGACCAAAGTACGGAACGCGGCGGCTTCGAGCTCGGTCGTGGTGGCGGCGTCGATCTCTGCCTTGCTCATGGGGTCACTCCTTGTGCGATGCAGCATAGATGGCGCCTCCGCACCGACTTCGCCATAGTCACCAGACGGGAGGATAAGAATGAATTGGACCGATGCCAGCGCGCGCAGCCTTTTGCGCCGCGTGTTCGACGCGGCCGTGGCGGCGGCAGATCCACGTGTGGTGCTCAAAGATTATCTACCTGCCCAGCCTGCCGGGCGCTGCATCGTGATTGGCTGTGGAAAATCAGCGGCTTCCATGGCGCTGGCGCTGGAGGAGGCGTGGCCGGATGTCGATCTATCGGGGCTGGTGGTGACGCGCTACGGCCACGAGGTGCCCACCAGCCGCATCGAGGTCATGCAATCTTCACATCCGGTGCCGGACGAAAACAGCGAGATCGCGGCGAGGCGGATTCTGGAGGTAGTCACCGGATTATCCGAGCACGATCTGGTGATTGCGCTGATCTCGGGCGGCGGCTCGGCGCTGATGGCGCTGCCGGCGCCGGGGCTGACCTTGGCGGACAAGCAGGTGATCAACCGGGCCCTGCTGGCCAGCGGCGCCACGATCGGCGAGATGAACTGCGTGCGCAAGCATCTGTCGGCCATAAAGGGCGGCAAGCTGGCGGCGCGGGCGGCACCGGCCCGGCTGATCACCCTGGCGATCAGCGACGTGCCGGGCGATGACCCGGCGGTGATCGCCTCCGGCCCCACAGTGCCGGACCCGACCAGTTTCGCCGATGCGCGCGCCCTGCTGGCCCGATATGGCATTCCGCTCACGCCGGCGATGCAGGCGTGGATGGACCAGGGCGACGAGACGCCGAAGCCCGGCGACCTCGCCAATGCCAGTTTCCAGCTGATCGCCACGCCCTCGATGGCGCTGGAGGCCGCGGCGGCCGTGGCGCGCGATGCCGGCGTTACGCCCATTATTCTCGGCGACGCGCTGGAGGGCGAAAGCCGCGAGCTTGGCATCGTGATGGCCGGCATCGCCCGGTCCATCCGCACGCATGGCCAGCCGGTCGCAGCACCCGCGCTGCTGCTGTCGGGTGGCGAGACCACCGTGAGCATCGGTGCAGGCCTAGCCGGACGCGGCGGCCGCAACACCGAATTTTTGCTCGCGCTGGCTGTCACGCTCGGCGGCGCGCCCGGCATCTGGGCGGCGGCTGGCGACACGGATGGCATCGACGGCACCGAGGATGCGGCCGGCGCCATCGTCACGCCCGACACTTTGGCGCGCGCCCGGGCGCTTGGCCTCGATCCGCGCGGGTTTCTTTCGGCGCATGACAGCTACAGCCTGTTCGACGCCACCGGAGACCTTATCCGTACTGGCCCGACCTTGACGAACGTGAACGATATTCGTGCCATCCTGGTGATTTAGGACGTAGTGATGACATCGCAGATGAGAATCAGACGTAGGCGTCGTACTAAAATCATCGCCACGATCGGGCCGGCGAGCGCCAATCCGGATATGCTGGCGCGGCTGTTTGCGGCGGGGGCCGACGTTTTTCGACTTAATTTCAGCCATGGCACGCATAACGATCACGATTCCAGCTTCGGCATGATTCGCGATCTCGAACGCAAGATCGGCCGGCCCATCGGGATTCTCGCCGATGTGCAGGGGCCAAAGTTGCGGGTGGGGCGGTTTTCCGGCGGGCGTGTGCAGTTGCAGACCGGGCATAGTTTCCAGCTCGACCTCAACCCCACGCCAGGCGACATCACGCGGGTGCAACTGGCGCATCCCGAAATTCTCGCAGCCGCCAGAATCGGCACCAATCTGCTGCTCGATGATGGCAAATTGCGGCTGCGGGTGACGCGGGTGCGACCGGACCATCTGATGACCGAGATCGTCACCGGCGGCATGTTGTCCGACCGAAAGGGCGTGAACGTGCCCGACATGGTGCTGCCGATCCCGGCGCTGACGAAGAAGGACCATGAGGACCTCGCCTTCGCGCTGGAGCATGGCGCCGACTATATCGGGCTGTCGTTCGTGCAGCGCGCCGAGGACGTGATGGAGGCGCGTGAGATTGCCGCGGGG
>JAYTHH010000392.1:0-3134 GCA_043732745.1 Rhodospirillales bacterium | reverse complement strand
TCTGTCGTGCGGGGCATAACCATTTCGATGTGTCACCTGACGCCCTCAAGGGTAAACTTCCGGGGGGTCGATGTCTCATTCACATTGGCACGGAGGGGGCCTGCTCATCAGCCCACTTCTGGACTTCCCTCTTTGTGATCCCCTGAACCGTTCTGGTGTTGAGGCCCCTTGAGGTGGTGGCGAACTCCGTGAGGTCGCGGACATATTGATTGAGGTTGCGGAGCTTCAGGTCAGCCAACCCCTTCCAGCTTTCAATAGCTGCGAGGAATGGGGTGTGCGTCCCCACTATGACATCCAGGTCCGCAGAGATCGCTCCCGTCCCTTTGAAGCTGTCGAGGGCCTCTCCCCAGTCTCCGTCATATCGATCCACCTTCTGGTAGAATTCCTTCTCTGTGATCCCCAAAGCAGCAAGGCGAGGGACGACGAAATCGCTCACGACGGTGTCGATGTAGTCCAACTCCATATTGACCTCCTCCGCTGCCTTGAAAGTCGCAGCCATTCTTAGAAGGGAAGCCATGGCCGCAGCAGGGGTCTTTCTCTGGGCCGCATCAGCTCTCGCCTTCCACCCCGATATGACTGCGCGAGCCACCAACTACACGTTACCGCGCTGCACGAGGTGTTTGAGCGAGACCGAAGCCATGGGGCACCCAGCCATAACCGAGAGGGGAAACACTGCCGCTTCGAGGTTGGCATGGGTGTAAAATGGGTGCAAATCATAGGTGCATTTATGGAAGGAGCATTCAGCAACCAACTCATAACACTACGTATTTTAGATTTTTGCGAGGGTGGCGGAGAGTGTGGGATTCGAACCCACGGTACGCTTTCACGCACACACGCTTTCCAAGCGTGCGCCTTAAGCCGCTCGGCCAACTCTCCAGCGCGCAGATGGGGACCATACCAGCGGCGGCGCTGAGATCAAGTGCGCAGGTGCACCACAGCCCTGGCTTCTTCACCTTCGACCAGTTCCACGTCGAATATCGCATCCCCCGTGTCCCCGCACTGCCCGCCCTTGGGCATCCAGATGTTCCACATCAACCGCGTCGGCGGCGCCCCCGTGGCCGCCCCACCCTCCAGCCGCAACGGCGGCACCGCCCATGACGAAAGAACGGGGTTCACCGCAAACCCGGTCTCAAACCCCCAAAACGCCCGAGTGGGCGACATCAGCCGTCGCAGCAGCTGCCGGTTCGGCAACAGCGCCGCAAACCCATCGCTGTCCAGCGGCCTAATGCGCAAAATAATGCGCACCTGAATATCCCAGGCGCGCACATCGATCGTGGCGTCCCGCCCCAACTGGTTGAACGTGCCGGTCGGTCGCCCCTGCGGCATCTGCGTATGCTGGTTGGCCGGCAGGCTCAGCCAATCGCCCACGAATTGCACTACTTCAACCCGACGACCCAGCCAGTCCGACAACATCGCCTGTAGCCGATCGGCCGAATGCGGGCGCATCGAAAGCAGCCCGGCATAATGCAGCAGTGGCTCAGGCCCGGCCGCCATGCGCTCCACCAGCCCCGGCGTGCCGAAGCCGATGAACGCCATCAGCGCCCTGCGCCAGTGGATCGGGCGTCTCTGGATACCCGCCACGGCGGTTGGCCATCTGATTGAGATGCGCCGCCTCCCGCACCCGATGCGGCCGATATTTCATCCCGGCGCGCGCGAACTGCGCCACGAAGCACTGGGCCGGCAACTCCGTGAAATCCCGAAATGTGGTGGAACGGTGGCGCACCGTGGCGTGCAGAATCTCGCTGTAATGTCGCGGCAGCATGCCATTGGGGCCGGTGAGCCCTACCACTGGCGTGGTCACCATGGGTTTCCCAACGCCGGTTTCCCGCACCGCAAATACCTCTGGTCCCGGATAGGCGCTGCCGACGGGCGCACGGAATCGCACGCCATCGCCAGGCTCGGCGGTCTCGGCGGCATGCACCAGCAAGCGCACGGTGGCGTCGAAGCGATAGCGCTGCGGTTTGCGTAGCAGCATCGCCATCGCCGAGCCGGCTCGGCGCGAGACGGGCGGCTCAACCGACGGCGTCTGGGCCTGAACCAGTTCGTTCATACGAACAATCACACAGCAGCTCCCGCGCACCGGCCCAGGCTGGCCACGCGGCCAGCTTGCCGCTGCGCCCGCGTACCAGGGCGCTGGTCCGCACGAACGAGTTCACCGTGGCATGCAGCGCCAGGAACCGATCCAGCACCGAGGCCAGCAGATAAAGCCCGCCCACCTCCCACGCCCGCTACTCAAGCCGGCCGGTGTACGCGTGTTCCTGCGCGTCTCCGGCAAACCGTTGAGCGACGGAATTCCGGGTTTCCTCACCATTAAGGGCTTTCACAAGCTGCTGCTGCTGCGCTCGCTCGGCAGTGCCGCCAAGGGCGTGGCGTCGGAAAGCTGGGTGCTCGGCAAACGCACCGAGCTGGACCCCAACGGCCCCGAGATGCGCGGCCACGAACGCGACATGATCGCGCTGTACAGCGCCGATTATGCCGGCGCCTGGGACAAGATGCTGGCCGATCTGGACGTGGTGCCGCTGCGCAGCCTCAGCCGGGCGGCGCAAGACCTTTATATTCTCTCCTCCCCGCAATCGCCGATGCGCGACGTGCTGGCCAGCGCCGCGCGCCAGCTCACCCTGTCCGTCCCGCTTGCACCGCCGACGACGGCTTCCGGCGTTGCGGCGGCCGCCGCGCAAACTGCCGCCGCCGCGACACAGGCTGCTGCAAACAGCGCTGGCTCGCGGTTGCAGGCCTTTTGGGCACTGCCTCCGACCAACCCGCCGTGCGTCCGCTGGGTTCGGAAATCGACGACCGTTACAAGGCGTTGCGCGATTTGATCGCTACCGGGGCAGGGGCGCCGATCGACTAGGTGCTGAAATCGCTGAACGACCTGCAGCAGCAGCTCGCGAAAATGGCCGCCGCCCCCGGTCGGCGGCCAGCCGACGGTGCCGCAGGGAAGTGATCCCGCGCTCACGTTGCGCGCCGAAGCTGCCGGTCAGCCGCAACCGCTGGCGCGCTGGCTCAACGCCATGGCTGGTAGCGGCGCGGCCTTGCGCAGCGGCAGTGCCAAGCAGCAGATCGCCGCCGCCTTCAACGGCGCTGGCGGACCCGTCGCCTTGTGCACGCTCGCCACCAAGGGCCGCTATCCGTTT
>JAYTHH010000391.1:0-3136 GCA_043732745.1 Rhodospirillales bacterium | reverse complement strand
CATCGGCTCGGGCGCGCCTGGGCGGGCCGATCGGCTGCACAATTCGGCGTATTCGCCGGACGAGGCCTGCATCGGGCTTGGCGTGCAGGCGCTGTCGCGCGCGGCGATGGAGATGCTGTCTTGAGGATCTGCGTGTTCGGTGCTGGCGCGATCGGCGGGCATCTGGCGGCTCGGCTTGCGCGCGGTGGGGCGGATGTGTCGGTGGTGGCGCGGGGCGCGCATCTGGCTGCGATTCAGGCGAACGGGCTGCGGATCGAGGCACCCGACGGTGCGTTCACCGTATCTGTCCGTGCCACCGACGATCCGGCGAGCCTGGGCCCCCAGGATGCCGTGCTGGTGACGGTGAAATCGCCGTCGCTGGGCTCTGTCGCCGCCACCATCGCGCCGTTGCTGGGGCCTGATACGCCGGTGGTGTTTGTCATCAACGGCATACCCTGGTGGTATTTCGACAAGCACGGCGGGGCGCTGGACGGCACGCGGCTGGAGCCGCTCGATCCCGGCGGCGCGGTGCGTGCGGCGATCGGGCCGGAGCGGGCGATTGGCGGCGTGGTGTATTCGGCCTGCACGGTGACGGCGCCAGGCGTCGTGCATGTGGACCACGCCCGCAACAGGTTGATCGTGGGCGAGCTGGACCGCACCATTTCCGCCCGGGCCGCGTCGATTGCGGCCCCACTGACCGCGGGCGGCTTTACGATGGAGGTGTCGCCGGATATCCGCAGCGCGGTGTGGTCCAAGCTGATGCTGAATTTAGCGGCCGGACCGATTTCGGTTCTCACCTCGCAAGCTGGCAGCACGAATCTGCAGGAGGCGGCGGTGGAGACCGCGATGCGCGCCATCTACGCGGAATCTGAGGCGGTTGCGCGGGCCTTGGGCTGCACCCCGGTGTTCAACGCCGAGGCCTCGATCACCGGCAGCCGCAAGAGCGGTCACAAGCCGAGCATCCTGCAGGATCTGGAACTGGGCCGTCCGATGGAGGTGGCGACGATCTTTGACGCCCCCCTGGCACTGGCGCGGCTGGCCGGCGTTGCCACCCCGACGCTGGATCTCGTGGTGGCGCTGGCCCGCATACGCGCCAAGGCAGCTGGCCTGTTCGCGTAGGTCGAACGCCACGTCCCGATTCGATTACGCCGGCAGATCCGTCTGACCCAGGACCCAACCTTCCCAATCGCGCACCAGTGGGTCGTCCGGGATGAAATCCGGCTGGTGTCCGCCGAGCACCGCCAGCAGCCCCAACAATCCGAGCAGGCTGTCGAAGCGGTCCTCGCCGGCCGCATCGGCCCCGAATCCGCCGGCGATGGCTGAATGCATGTCTGGGTCGGCGCGCGCTCCCACTGACTGGATCACGTCCAGCAGGGCAGGGGCAAGCATGGCGCGGTCGGACTGGCGACGCTTGCTGCCGCCCATACGAAGGCCGCGCTGGCGCATCGCCTCGGCCGGGTAGGTTTCTGCCACCACGAACGCGCCGGATTCGAGCAGCTCGTGGAATCCGCCCTCAAACGGCCACAGGCGGGGCGCATCCGGGCCTGCCAACGCCGGCAGCAGCCAGTCGCGCCACGCCGTGATGGCGGCCTTTCCGGTCTGGTTGGCACCGAGCGTCCAAAACAAGGGTGCGCCGGCGGGTCTGGTGGATGTGGCGCGGTCGCACAGCCGGGACAGGCCGGACGTGCCTTCGAATCCAAGCGCGAGCGCGTGTGAGGCGCGCGTCATGCCGGCGATGCCGCGCTGCGGGTAGAACGGCCGAGCCGGGCCGATCTCATCGAGCGTGGCGCACACGCGGAAGAAATCCGCCTCCAGCGTCAGGCTGCGCAAAAACGTGGAAAAACCTGGGGCAGACTGGCGCCTTACATAGGCGCGTGGCAGTCCGAGCGGCAGATCCACGCCCAGCGCCACCGCCCCGCCTTTGCACGTCCCGCCTTTTGACATCGCACGCAATCGCGCCATCCAGCTGTCGAGCGGCCCCACCGGCACCGGCGCCGAAATCCGCCAGCCCCTTGCGTCCGGCAATGCCTGCGTCATCCAGCGCTTGCGCGGGTCCATGCTCCAATCGGCATGCAGCGCCAGGCCGACACCGGCGAGCGGCGTCTGAGCGGCTTCTCGGCTGGAGGAGATCAGAGCGGCCTTTCGGCCCTCGCAATCATGCGGGAGAAGAATCCGGGCTTTTTGGCGGGCTCGGCGGCCTTGGCGGCCTCCTTCGCCAGCGCCTTTGCCTCGGACTCGCGCTCGCGATCTTTTTGAGCCAGCCATTTGTCCAGGCTCATCCCCGCCTTCGCGGCGCGTTTTGCCTCGTAGGCGCGCTGGCCCTCGGTCATCTTGGCGGCGCTCGTGGTCGTCGGCTTCTTTGTCATATCCATCTCCGCAGTTCCGGACGTGCCGGAACCGAAGTGTGTGTGTGGCAGCGACGGTTGTGTGCTTCAAGGGGCTCAGAATAAGGAGTGGCATTGCGGATGACGGAGCCGAGGATCAAGGCCGGGATCTGGGTGAAGATGGCGCTTCGCCTGGGACAGGCCGATGGCCAGTTCGCGGCCGTGCTGAAGCGCGGCGATGAAGATGCCGGCGGGGTGCTGGCGGTGCTGCGGATGCCGCGCGGGCTGTCGGTGCTGTCGCAGATCCGCACCAATGACGGCGAGGCCGCCTGGCTGCGGGCCACCGGGCCGGACCCGGTGAGCCAGGAGGCGGTGGACGCCTACGTGGCGCGACAGGTGAAGTTCGATCCGGATTTATGGGTTCTGGAGTTTGAAACCCGCAACGAGCTGCCACCGTTCGATGGCAAGATCGTTTAACCGTCTGTATATGTTTACTGTAATAGCGTGACGCGGCGTTTCCGACGCCATGCCTGTTCGACCTAGTCTCTGCCCCTCATCTAAGGATCGCCGCATGCGAAGCGCCCTTCTCGCCGCCACTGGTCTGGCCCTGATGTCGACCTTTGCTTTGTCGACTGCAGCCTCGGCCCAGCCGATCAGCGGCCTTTACGTGGGAGCGGCGGGTGGTGCAGCCTTCCTGCAGAACGAGCGCATCCGCGGCTTCAGCCCATCTTCCATCACCGCCACGGCACCGTCGCCGTCCGGCATGGCCTACAAGACCGGATATGTCGGGCTTGGCAGCCTCGGCTACGGCTTCGGCAACGGCGTTCGCGTCG
>JAYTHH010000390.1:0-3148 GCA_043732745.1 Rhodospirillales bacterium | reverse complement strand
CAGATCATGAACCATTTAGGTTGTTTGACCCAAATGCATGAACATGACCGTTAACCAATAAGGCAGAGCCTGATGATTTTATCGACCAGAAATCATCCGGATCTAGACAGTCTGATCTTCGTTTTCTAAACGCCGGTGTATCAGAGAAGCGAGACCAGAATGGCACTGCATGTCGCCCTTACGCACCGCACTTCGTATCGATACGACCGCGCGGTCATGCTCGGCCCGCAGACCATCCGGCTGCGGCCGGCACCGCACGCACGCACGCCCATCCTGGCCTATTCGCTGAACATTTTGCCCGAGCCACATTTTCTGAATTGGCAGCAGGACCCACAGGGCAATTTCCTCGCCCGCGTGGTGTTCCCCGAGAAGGTGACGCATTTCGACGTGAGTGTCGACCTCGTGGCGGACATGGCGACAATCAATCCGTTCGACTTCTTTCTGGAGCCCGAGGCCGAGGAATTTCCGTTCATCTACGATTCGGTCTTGGAGCAGGAGTTGGCGCCATTCCGCAAATGCGAGACGGTCGGCCCCAATCTGGCCAAGCTGATTGCCGCGGTGCCGCACGAGAAGCGGCGGACCATCGACTTCCTGATCGACACCAATCGCATGGTGCAGGAGCGCACCGCCTATATCGTGCGGCTGGAGCCCGGCGTGTGGACGCCAGAAGAGACACTTTCCAACGCAAAGGGCTCCTGCCGCGATTCCGCCTGGCTGCTGGTGCAACTTCTGCGCAATCTCGGCTTCGCAGCCCGCTTCGTGTCCGGCTACCTGATCCAGCTCGCGGCCGATGTGAAGCCGCTCGACGGCCCCGAAGGCCCCACCTCCGATTTCACCGATTTGCACGCCTGGGCCGAGGTCTATCTTCCCGGCGCCGGCTGGATCGGCATGGATGCGACCTCTGGCCTGATGACCGGCGAGGGCCACATCCCGCTCGCCGCCTCGCCGGAGCCGCAATCGGCGGCGGCGATCTCGGGTGGCGTTGAACAGGCCGAGGTCAAATTCGATTTCGAGATGACCGTGCGCCGCGTGCTGGAAACACCGCGCGTGACCAAGCCCTACACGGACCGTCAGTGGCAGGATATCCTGGCGGCTGGCGCCCGCGTGGACCGTGCGCTCAACACCGGCGATCTGCGCCTCACCTTGGGCGGCGAGCCGACCTTCGTGGCCGCCAACGACCCGGAAGCGGCCGAGTGGAATGTGGACGCGCTGGGGCCGACCAAGCGTGGCTATGCCAGCCGCCTGATGCGCAAGCTGGTGCCGCTTTGGGCGCCGGGGGCTGCTTTGCATCACGGCATGGGCAAGCAATATCCTGGCGAGCCACTGCCGCGCTGGGCGCTGTCGGCGTATTGGCGCGCGGATGGTGAGGCGGTGTGGCAAAATCCAAAACTGCTGGCTGATCCTGATCCTGATCGTGACCACGGCACTGCCACCGCGGCCGACGCCGCTGATTTCACGGTGGCCTTGGCCGAGCGCCTGCAGGTCGATCCGTCGACGATCCTGCAAGGCCATGAGGACGTTCACTACTACCTCTGGAAAGAGAATCGCCTGCCCGCCAACGTGGTGCTGGAGGCGAACAAGCTGGCCGATCCGCTGGAGCGTGCGCGGATGGTGCGGGTGTTCGCCCAGGGCCTCGCCTCGCCCGTCGGCAGCGTGCTCCCCTTACGTCGCGTGCGCGACGGCGGCCAGCACCGGTGGGAGACTGGAAAGTGGTTCCTGCGCGGCGACACCATGTTCCTGATCCCCGGCGACAGCCCGATGGGGTTCCGCCTGCCGTTGGAAAGCCTGCCCTGGGCCGATGGCAAATTGGTCGAGCCGGTGTTCGAGCCCGACCCGTTCGCGCCGGTGGAGCCGTTGCCTAGCCAGCAATCCATCCGCCACAGCTTCGCCACCCGTGCGCTTGGCCAATCGGAGCGTGGAATCGAGAATTTCCAGCCGGTGCCGCAGGACATCCCCGAAATCGGCAGCAGCGAGCACGGCCTGGTGCGCACCGCTTTGTGCGTGGAGCCGCGCCAGGGCATCATCCATGTGTTTTTCCCACCGGTGTTCGCCGCCGAGGACTGGATCGAACTGGTTGCCGCCGTGGAGGCCACGGCCAAGGAGTTCGGCAGGGCGATCGTGCTGGAAGGCTATCTGCCGCCGAACGACAAGCGGCTGCTGAATTTCTCCGTCACCCCCGATCCCGGCGTGATCGAGGTGAACGTGCATCCCGCCCATAACTGGCCGGAGCATGTGCAGCGCACCGAGCAGCTTTATGAGGAGGCGCGGCAGTGCGGCCTCACCACGGAAAAATTCATGCAGGATGGCCGCCATGTTGGTACCGGCGGCGGCAACCATGTGGTGATGGGATCGACCTCGGCCGAGGAAAGCCCGTTTCTGCGCCGGCCCGATCTGCTGAAATCTCTGCTCGGCTTCTGGCACAACCATCCCAGCCTGAGCTTCATGTTCGCTGGCCTGTTCGTCGGGCCGACCAGCCAGCATCCGCGCATCGACGAGGCGCGCGACGACGCGGTGGCCGAGCTGGAGATCGCGTTCAGCCAGATCTCGCCCTTCAAGCAGACGCCACCCTGGCTGACCGACCGGATCTTTCGGAATATCCTGGTGGATATGTCTGGGAACACGCATCGGACGGAGTTCTGCATCGACAAGATGTACGACCCGAATGGCGGCTCTGGCCGTCGCGGGCTGGTGGAATTCCGCGCGTTCGAGATGCCGCCGCATCCGCAGATGTCGGCCGCCCAGATGCTGCTGATGCGCGCCGCTGTCGCCGCGTTCTGGAATCATCCCTACGAACGCAAGCTGATCCGCTGGGGCACGCGCCTGCATGATGAGTTCATGCTGCCGCATTACGCAGCACAGGATTTCCACGAGGCCCTGGAGGAATTGTCGCAGTGGGGCGTCAAGATCGAGCCGGAATGGTTCGCCCCGCATCTCGAATTCCGCTTTCCGCAGGTGGGCGAAATTGACGTGCGCGGCATGAACATCGAGCTGCGCGCCGCCCTCGAACCCTGGCATGTGCTGGGCGAAGAAGCAGCCCCGGGTGGCACTATGCGCTATGTCGACAGTTCCGCCGAGCGTCTGCAGGTGCAGGCGCGCAACTGGGTGGATGAGCGTTACGTGCTGGCCTGCAACGGCGTGGCCCTGCCGC
>JAYTHH010000389.1:0-10334 GCA_043732745.1 Rhodospirillales bacterium | reverse complement strand
TCCAGAAAATTGGCAGGGGCGAAGGCAGCGCCGCCACCAGGCGCGCCAGGAAGGCAGCGGGCACGGCGCATGTCTCGGCCTCGATGCCAGCGCCTTCCACGGCATGCAGGGCGCCTAATGCCAACCCTCCGCCAAGTGCTGCATCGACGACACCGCCGTCCAATGGCAGCACGCCATGTGGCACCGGCGGCGCGAGCGCCGCGATCTGGGCGCGCAGCCTGGAGAGCTGAAGGCCTGGCAAAACGAAGTTCCTAATTTGTTCTCGCTATAGATTCCGGATCAGCGCTGAGGAGTCAATTGGCAAATATTCCTATTGCAGCGGTTTCAGCGTTACGACGTTTCATATCCAGGGAAAATTCGTCCAAGCTCAGCAAGGAATAGAGGCGCTTATGTGACGATCTTCTCGCGCGCCAGAAAGTTGGAAATTTCCGCATGCGGTACGATCCGCAAAGGATCGGAGACGCGGCAAAACATCGATAGCTCGTTTATTGTTTCTCATTACGAATTCGTACGTATCGCGGAACTTTCGCCGCCGCCGCATCATTGCTTTTCAAATGTAATCCCGGCGCGCTGGATCTCCAGCGGTGCAACGAAATCAACGCGAGGCGCGCACCATGAAACTCGATGCCGACCGGCTCCTGGCGATTTTGCAATCCACGATCTGCGCCAGTGTGCGTGCTGATGCGCCCAATCTTTCCGCTCGCCAACTGGCGATTTTGCTGATGATCGGCTTGGAACCCGAGATGCACACGGTTCGTGGACTGGCGGCGCGTCTTAACATCTCCAAACCGGCGATCTCGCGCTCATTGGATCGCCTCTGTGCGCTCGAGCTCGCAGATCGGGCCGAAGATCTTCGGGATCGCCGAAGCGTGCTCATCGTGCCGACCGAGGCGGGACGTGATCACGTGGCGGGCCTTCGCGCATGGCTGCACGAGGCCGCCTCTCCACGTCGGCGGGCCAGCCACAAGGCACTGCTTTCACGGCCCGCCGAGCAGATGGCAGCCGAATAGATCAGGCTTTGCCGATGTTCCAGAAGCTGGTGATCGGGCAGGCGAATGTTCCGGTGACCGACTTGTTCCAGGCGCTCGGCTGCCAATAATAGCCCAGCGGGACGAACGGCACCGTCTTGAAGGCGCACACCTGAATGCGGACCGCAATTGCTTTTTGCTGATCGAGCGGCGCTTCCATCCAGGTGTCGCGCATCTGCTCGATTCCAGGATCGGTGGGCCATCCGAACCAGGCACCGTCACCGTTGGCGCGCAGATCTTGATGGATTGTGGGGTTCTGCAAGTCGATGCCCAGCAGCAGCGCCTGGCGGACCTTGATATTGTTGAACGGCGACGGCAGGTGATTGAGCGCAGGCCTTCGCGCAGCCGGATCGTCCAGGCATTGTTTACTTCCGATCATCCTTCGGCCATCTGTGGCCGGGGCACGAAATCGGCGTCCACCGCGGCCAACTGGTCATAGACCAGGTAGGCGTGATTGGCGGTGACGACGGCCGTGGTCCAGACCGGGTCGAGGCTGGTCAGATTAGCTTGCGGGATCACCTTCGGATGGTTGCACCCGCGGCAATTGCCGGTCGGACCAACGGAGCTGCAAGGGCAGTCGCGATCAGGGTCCGGCGGCGCATTCGCGTGTTCTAATTTAAGCCTTGGTGATGCTGTCGATCTCTGTGAGTTCGTCCCCGCTGAGTTTCCAGCTACCGGCCGCGACATTCTGCGCGATCTGCACCGGTTTGGTGGCGCCGGCGATAACGCTTGCGACAGGGGCCTGCGCCAGCAGCCAGCTGAAGGCGAGCTCTAAGGCAGTGTGTCCGCGCGTTTCCGCGAAATCGGCTAGTTTTTCTGAAATGACCCAGTTGCGATCACTGAGATAGCGATCGGCCAGACGCTGCGTGTTGGTCAGCCTGGCACCTTCCGGCATCGGCGCGTTCCTGCGGTATTTGCCGGTGAGAAGGCCCGAAGCCAGAGGGAAGTAGGGCAGCAGGCCCAGGCCGTATTCGCGCAGCGCCGGGATGAGATCGGCCTCGTGCTCGCGCTTGACGAGGGAGTATTCGTCCTGTGCCGAGATGAAGCCGGGAGCGCCCAGCGCCTTCGCGGTCCATTGCGCCTCGACCATCCGCCAGCCGGTGAAATTCGAGCAGCCGAAATAGCGGATCTTGCCTTGCGTCACGAGATCCGACAGCGCCCGCAGGCTTTCCTCGATGGGCGTCAGTGGGTCCATCCGATGCATCTGGTAAAGATCCAGATAGTCGGTCTGCAGCCGCTTCAGCGATGCTTCCACGGCCGTCATGATATAGCGTCGCGAGCCGCCTTTGAGCGTTTCGTTGGCGTCCATCGGCATGCAGAACTTGCTGGCGAGCACGATCTCGTGGCGCATCGCGCCGATCACCTCGCCCATCAGGGTTTCGGAGCCGCCCTTGTCGCCATAGACATCGGCCGTGTCGAACAGTGTGATCCCGGCGTCGAAGGCGGCGTGAATGACGGCACGCGTGCCTTCAAGATCGAGGCGGCCACCGAAATTGTTGCAGCCAAGACCAATGGCCGAGACACGCAGGCCGGACCGGCCGAGATTGCGAATTTCCATAATCTGCTCCCACGATTGCAACCAGTGTTGCGCCGCAATGCGACAGGAGCAAGCGTGAGTGTTGGAGACTGATGATTACAGGGGAATAAAATCATCAAGCACCAGTCTACCTATTTAACGATCATGTTCGTGCGTTTGGTGATGTTGATAAGGTGATCGCCCGGTCGATCAGCCTGTGATGCCTTTGGCGAGGCCGGCGATCTCGTTGAGAAGCTTTCGCTTCATTGCCTCGCCGAAGGTCTGGAAGTCATGGACCTCGAGCACGAAGCTGCCTGGGCCGCCCGTGACGTTTTCGCGGTACCAGTTGGTGAGGCCGCCTGGCGGGGCGACATGGGCGTAGGTGTAGCTGATCGGGTGGTCGTTGATGATGGTCAGGCCGTTGATGAGGATGCCCGCCCGGACCGCATCGTCGCGCGATGCGGTGACATCGCGACCGGCGTTGTTGGTGCCGTCACCACAGACGTCGATCACGCGGCGTTGGGCTTCGAGGTTCGACTTCACCAGCAGATCGACGGCGGCATCGATGCCGGCACTGATCGAGGTGCGGCCATAGAACGAACGCGGGGCCGCGATCAGGCGCTCGGCGAAGGCCTGGGCGGAGGTTGCGTCTCGGACCAGAGCGAAATCCACGATGGTGCGGACCTCGTAGGGACCAGCGAATTCGATGTAGGCGATGGCGATGGTGCCGATTGCGCCGTTGCGGATGGCGCCGAGTACGGCGGGGTCCCGCATGGCGGCGGCAAGGCCCTGTTTTTCGAGATCGTACTCGCTGTCGTCGATCGAGCGCGAGACGTCGGTTACCAGCACGAGGGCGAGGTCGACCGGCTCGGCCGCCCTTGCCATAGGCGCCAATGGCAACAAGGCGACGGCGGCGAGGAGCGTTCTTGGGATCATAGCGTGATCGTGGCGCAGATCGCTCCGCCGGTTCCACTAAATACCTATTGGCTGGCCCACACGATGCGGTGGATCCAGGCGACTTCAGTGAGATCGAAATTATAATCCGGGTGGGCAGGGTTGAGGCTGCGCAATTCGACGCGCCTTGCCGAGCGCCGGGCGAGCTGTTTGGCCATGACCTCGCCGTTGGCGGTTCGCACCACAACGCGGTCCCCGCGGCGGATCGGCGCGTTGGGCGAGACGATGACGAGGTCGCCGTCGCGGAACACCGGCTCCATGCTTTCCCCGCTGATTTCGAGGGCGTAGGCGTTGCCGTCGGCGATTTCCGGCAGCGCCACCTCGTCCCAACTGCCGCCCACTGGGTAGCCGCCATCGTCGAAATAGCCTTCGCCGCCGGCCTGGGCGAGGCCGATCAGCGGGATGCGGCGGGATTGCTGGCGTGGCGGTGCGGCGGGAATGGCGCGGGCGCCGGTGACCAGAGCGGTAAACACGTCGAGCGTGGCGCCGGTGGCTTCCAGCACCTTGGCCAGGCTTTCGGTGCTGGGCCAGCGCGCGCGGCCATCCGGCATGCGGCGCTTGGACGGGTTGAAGGTCGTGGGGTCAAGGCCTGCGCGTTTGGCGAGGCCGGAGGCGGACAGCCCGTGCTCGGCTGCCATGGTGTCGAGTGCCCGCCAGATGTCGTCGTGTTTCATACGATCCGCCCTGTGCCACAGCGTGCGCGATTCGAAGCGTTAATTCATTGTTATAGGATTTTCCGCCGAAGGGAATAGGAATAATAGTCTATTAACTTTTGCTCCAACCGATGATGTGGGTAAATGTTCCTGTTATGTTCCAACAGGAGGCCAAAATGGCATTTACTTTGCGAAATCTCTCGGTTCTGGCTTACGCGCAGGGGTTCACCCTGTGGCACTATAAGGCGCCGGGTGCCGATCTCTCGGCGTTGGGGGCGGCCGGCTTCTTCGATCTTGCGTCTGATATGCTGGCATCGGGCGATATGGTGATGATGTCTGCCCAGGATGGGGGCCGGATTGCGTTCGTGGCAACCGTGGGGAATGCCGTGCACCTGGCTGTGATGGCGTGAACGCGAGCAGCAAGGCGCGTATTCTCACGCTGGCGCAAGGGAGCGAATTGCGGCATCAGGGGTGCATGAATCCAGCGCTCGCCTCCGTTCTTACCCCTCTGTTGCGACTGCTCGACGCCGAGACGGCGCATGGCCTTGCCCTGCGTGCCTTGCGGCTCGGTCTGGCAGGCTCGGCCGAAGTGGTCGATCCGCGGTTTGCCGTCCATGCGATGGGTCTGTCGTTTCGCAATCCACTCGGCCTGGCGGCCGGGTTCGACAAGAATGCCGAAGCGCTGGCGCCGTTGGGACGGCTGGGGTTCGGGTTTGTCGAGGCCGGTACGGTCACGCCGCGGCCGCAGGCGGGTAATCCGAAGCCGCGGCTGTTTCGCTTGAGCGAGGACCGCGCGGTGATCAACCGCCTGGGCTTCAACAATGACGGCATCGACGCCTATCTCGCGAATTTGGCGCGCCGGCCGCGCGATATTCCTGTGGGTGGCAATATCGGGATTAACAAGGACAACGCCGATCCCGAGCGGGATTATCCGGCGCTGGTGCGGGCGCTGGCGCGGCAGGTCGATTATATCGTGGTCAACGTGTCTTCGCCCAACACGCCAGGACTGCGCGATCTGCAGGGTGAGGCAAGGCTGCGGTCGATTCTGGCGGCCATCAAGGCATCGACGGACAGCCATCCGCCCCTGCTGGTCAAGATCGCGCCGGATCTTTCGCCTGAGGGTGTGGCGTCGGTGGTGGAGACCTGCGTGCAGGGCGGTGCCGCCGGTGTTATCGTTTCGAATACCACGTTGAGCCGCAGCGGTTTAACCTCGGCGCAGGCGACGCAGGCGGGCGGGTTGTCGGGCGTGCCGCTGATGGCCAAATCGACGGCGATGCTTCGGCTTGCGGCGCGCCAGGCGGCTGGGCGGCTGGTGTTGATCGGCGTTGGCGGCGTGGCATCAGGGGCCGATATATTGACCAAGCTGAAGGCCGGCGCGTCGCTGGTGCAGCTTTATACAGCCTTTGCCTATGAGGGGCCGGCGCTGATCCCGCGTCTGCTGCACGAGTTGGGCGCGGCGTTGACGGCTGAGGGATTCACATCCGTCGAAGCGGCGATCGGTTCAGAATTATAGGATATCACAGATGCGGCAGCTGAACGGCTTCGGCGATATCGCTGCGTCCTATGACGGGTTCATTCTCGATCTATGGGGCGTGATCCATGACGGCGTGACGCCGTATCCTGGGGCGATCGACACGATGGGCAGGCTGTGCGACATGGGCAAGCCGGCGGTGCTGCTGTCCAACGCGCCGCGGCGCGGGGCGATGGCGCAAATGGCGCTGCGGACGATGGGCATCGACGATGGGCTCTATACCGGCATCATGACCAGTGGCGAGGCGACGCATCGGGCGCTGGCACAGCGTGGCGACCCTTGGTTCGCGGCACTGGGGCGTCGGGTTTTTCATCTTGGGCCGATCAGGGATCGCAACGTGATCGAGGGGCTGGATCTGGTGCGGGTTGAGACGCCTGACGAAGCCGAGTTCGTTGTCAATACCGGGCCGGACGATCTGGCCGGGCCCTCCGAGGTAGAGGATTATGAGGGCGTTCTGCAGGCTTGCCGTAGGGCGGGGTTGCCGATGATCTGCTCCAACCCGGATCTGGAGGTGATCCGCGGCGGGGTGCGGGTGATCTGCGCGGGGGCGCTGACCTTGCGCTATGAGGCGATCGGCGGCGTGGCGTATTGGCTTGGCAAGCCCGATCCGGCGATTTATGCGCCGGTTCTGGAGATGCTTGATGTCCCGCAGGGGCGGGTGCTGGCAGTAGGCGATGCATTGCGGACCGATATCGCGGGTGCTGCTGCGGCTGGAATCGATTCGTGCTGGGTGCTGGGTGGCATCCATGGCGAAGAGCTGGGGAATGACCACGCGAAGATCGAAGCGGCGGCCCAGCAGGCCGGGCTGTCGCCCAAGGCCTGGGTGCCGTCCTTCGCCTGGTAGGGGTCAGACCTTCTTCAGAAACTCCGTCCGAAGCACCAAGCCCTTGATCTTGTCGGCGTTGCACTCGATCAGGGCGTCGTCGTCGGTGAGGCGGACGTTCCTGATCAGGGTGCCGCGCTTGAGGGCGGAGAATGTGCCTTTCACCTTCAGATCCTTGATGACCTGAACGCTATTGCCGTCGGCAAATGCTGCGCCGTTGCCGTCTTTCGCCGCCATTACCTCGGTCCCGTCATGATCGGCCGGGTTGAGGCTCAGGCGCGGCCGGACAGGGAGGAGAGGCGGCCCGGCTGGACATGCAGCTTGGCCAACGCGCGCGCCCATTTGCTGTCGTGGTCGGCGTCGAACAGGATATCCGCGTCGGCCTGGGCGTTGAGCCACGAATTCTGCCTGATCTCGTCATCAAGCTGGCCGGGGCCCCAATTGGCGCAGCCTAGTGCCAGGATGCCCTCGCGCGGGCCGCCGCCGTTGGCGATGGCGGTCAGCACGTCGAGGCTGGCGGTCAGTGCCACATCGCTGTCAACGCGCAGGCTGCCGTCGCCGGTCCAGTCGGCGGAGTGCAGCACGAAGCCGCGGCTGAGATCGACGGGGCCACCCTGGCATAACGCGAGGGCGCGGGCCGGGGGGGCAGGGCCGACCTCGAGTTGGTCCAGCAGAGCGGCGAAGCTGGGCGTGTTGATGGGGCGGTTGACGATGATGCCCATCGCGCCCTCGGACGAGTGGGCGCACAGATACACAACGCTTTTGGCGAAATCCGGGTCAGGCAGGCCAGGCATCGCGATCAGGACCTGGCCCGTGAGCGAGGTATCCGACGTCAAGGGGGGCTTCAAGCTTGGGGCATCGTTGATCATTGCCTGCATGTTGGCACCGGCGGCGTGACAGGCAAGCGTCGCGCTTGTAGGGATTGCGCGAAACATGGGCGGGCTGGCCGCTCGTGCCTTGCGAGGAGCCCAACAGATGACCCAGACGATCCAGGTCGGTGCCGCCATTCCTTCGATGAAGTTGATGACGGCGACCGCTGAAGGCCCAAAGGAGGTTACCACCGACGAGCTTTTCAAGGGCAAGAAGGTGGTGGTGTTCGCCGTTCCCGGCGCCTTCACGCCGACCTGCAGCGCCAAGCACCTGCCGGGCTTTGTGCAACATGCCGCCGAATTCGCCGCCAAGGGCGTGGACACGCTGGTGTGCATGGCCGTCAACGATGCCTTCGTTATGGGCGCCTGGGCCCGTGATCAGGGCGTGGACGACAAGATCCTGATGCTGGCCGATGGCTCGGCTGCGTTCACCAAGGCGCTGGGGCTGGAACTTGACCTCATGGCGCGCGGCCTGGGCGTGCGTAGCCAGCGTTTCGCGATGGTGGTGGATGACGGCAAGGTTGCTTCGCTGATGGTAGAGGCGCCGGGCGGGTTCGATGTGAGCCGTGCGGAGGCGGTGCTCGGAGCACTTTGAGATCGAGGATCTCTCCATTTTGTCAAATCGGCTCCTGGTCATTCCAGGAGCCGATTTTGTCTAAAAATTCATTTCGATAACGTGAACATCAGATCTGCGTGACTGTCTGCGGTTTTGGTTCCATGCCTCAACAAAAGTTGATCTGGATTAGGTAAAAACTCCGAATGTTTGGTCGGACATATCCACCGTTACTGTGCATCATGCAAATGTTCCGGCTGTGAACGTTCCCGCTGTTGGGTGCAATGCAGCAATTGAAGGGCGCGATCTTGACCATTTTCAGACGCGAGATCGGAGTATTGGAATCACATCTTTCTGTGCGGGCGACTGCCAGTGTGCAGCCGTCGGACCAAACTAAAACGCTGTCGCGCGTCGAGCGACCTGGCAGTCTTTGGCCGCTGATCGGGCTGGCGGTTGGATGTTGGGTGGTGGTGGGCATGTTGCTGCACGGCGTTGGGTTGGTTTGACTGCCCACGCATCATGCTGTCTAGGGCAATATCGCATCAGGTTGGATCAACCAGTGATAAAACAAAGGCTACAGCTTAATCGATTCGCTTATTATAAGCGATCAGTCTCTAGGGCTTGAGTTCTTTTCTGGCGGCTGTGAGAGCTTTGCGCATGATAGTGGTAGGTCCTGGTACATTCAGATCAAGAGACTGCAGCCGGTCGGCGATTATTTCTGCCACGGTCATTCTTGCATACCATTTTCGGTCTGCCGGAATGATGAACCAGGGAGCGTGGGGGGTGGCGGTGGCGGCGATCGTTTCGTCGTAGGCTTCCTGATAGGCGTCCCAGTATGTGCGCTCTGTGAGATCGGTGGGGGAAAACTTCCAGGTCTTGTCGGGTTGATCAAGCCGGTCGAGCAGGCGCTTGCGCTGTTCGTCGCGGGAGATGTTGAGGAAGAATTTTAGCACAACCGTGCCCTGGCGGGTGAGCATGCGCTCGAAATGCACGATGTCGTCGAGCCGGTGGCGCCAGATGTCAGAGCTGCGCAGGCTGGCTGGAAGATGTTCGAGGTGGAGCAACTCCGGATGGATGCGCGGCACCAGGACGTCTTCGTAGTGGCTTCGGTTGAACGCACTGATATGTCCGGAGGGCGGGCAGGCCGCATGGATGCGCCACATGAAATCCTGCGCGCGTTCAGCCGATGATGGCGCCTTGAAGCTGGTGACGAAGATGCCAGCAGGGTTCACGCCGGCGAAGACCCGGGTGATGGTGCCGTCCTTGCCCGATGTGTCCATGCCCTGAAAGATCGCCAGCACCGACCAGGTGCTGGTCGCCACCATGCGGTCCTGCGAAAGGCCTATCGATTCAGCCGCGATGTCGGTGCGTTTGATGGCCTGGGCCTTTGTGAACCCGGGCTTTTCGGTGGCATCGTGATCGGCGAGGCGGAAGCCATGCGCGGCGCTGATGGAGAAGCGCTGGTGATCTGTGCTCACTCAGTCTTCGCACCGTAATTGGAGTTGAGGTAGGCCAGGATTTTGGCCGTGTCGGCGTCGTCGATCTGGGCGCCGAAGGCTAGGCGCATCTTGGTGACCTCGGCCTTCCAGGTATCCGGTGCGATGAACGGCGCGTTCATGCGGACATAGTCGAGGCTGTGGCAGCCCTGGCAGTTGGCGCTGATCTCGGCCAAGCCTGGCGCGTCCGTAAGCGGGATCGGCTGTTCGTCGGCCTGCGCGAGGATGGCCGAAAGGGCGAGGAAGATCAGGCTGCGGGCGATGACGAGCACTGGGCCAAGGCCAGAGCGGGACATGAAACCTGTGCGGGGCATGAGGCTGGAACGTGCGCGCATGTACCGTGTCCTTCAGGTCGCGATCAGAGAGAGCGTCTGGATGGCGTTGTGGTGATAGCCAGCCGGGTTGAAGATCGACTTTTGCGGCTGCACTGCGCCGGATTTCGAGGTGGCTCGGATGAGCGGCGAGAGCCTGCCTGGGGACGATACCAGCCTGATACTCCAGGGTTGAAAGCCGAAGCGGCCCTCCTGGTTGCCCAACATGGCGATGCCCCACGTAGTGCCGCCATTGATCGACACCTCCACCCGGTCGATGCCGGCGCCGTTGTCCCAGGCCTGGCCGGCCAGGGTGAAGCCGCTGCCGCGGACCTGGGCGCCGTCGGCGTGGCTGGTGGCCCGCGCGTTGATGACGATGTCGGTGATTGGGCGATTGATCGCGGTATCCTGGGTGGGAAACGGAGTACCTGGGAACATGCCTGATGGCACGCGATAGGCGGATTTCATCCAGAAATTGTCGAGCTTGGTCGATCGGATCTCTAGGTTCGTAAGGTGCTTCATCCAGTAAGTGGCGGTCCAGCCGGGGATGACGAGGCGGGCGGGGAAGCCGTTGTAGAGCGGCAGATCGGCGTCGTTCAT
>JAYTHH010000388.1:0-10335 GCA_043732745.1 Rhodospirillales bacterium | reverse complement strand
GGTAAAAAAGGGGCTTGTGCACGTGTCGCGCCGCGACAATCATCCAATTGTTGCGGCTGCAAATTCTCATCCTGATTGACGCGCAACTCTCGTCCTGATTGTCGCGCCATACCGAGCGCTCCGATCGCGAAGGCTGGCCCGTCGCGCGCCTCCTGGCCACCCTGGCCGAGATGGAGGTCGCCGAACGTGCCCACAGACCCATCGAGCGCCATCTCGCAGAAGCCCACCTGCCGCCGGACAAAACCCTCGACGGCTTCGAATTCGGCCATGTGCCGATGCTGAGCCAGGCCCGTGTCGCGGCATTGGCCTCCGGCGACGCCTGGCTGGACAAGGGGACCAACCTATTGCTGTTTGGCCCGCCAGGCTCCGGCAAAACCCATATCGCAGCCGCCATTGACCGCGCCCTGGTCGAAAACGGCTATCGCGTGCTGTTCACCCGCACCACGGACCTGGTGCAGCGCTTGCAAATCGCCCGGCAGGAACTGGCTCTCGAAGCCGCTATCACCAAGCTCGATCGCTACGACCTGTTGGTGCTCGACGACCTCTCCTACGTCCGCAAGGACCAGGCCGAGACCGCCGTCCTGTTCGAGCTGATCAGCCGGCGATACGAACGCCGCAGCATGCTGATCACCGTTAACCAACCCTTTGCGGAGTGGAACAACGTGTTCCCAGATCCAGCCATGACCATCGCAGCCGTTGACCGCCTGGTTCACCATGCCGTCGTCGTGGAGAGCTATCGCCGCAAAGCCGCCACCACCCGAAAGGCCCGCGGCGCGACAATCACGAGCGACAATCAGAACCAGGAGGGCATTGCCGCACCTGAAATGCTCCCATCGGATGACCTGTTGCCTCACGTAATTTGCTCCCCACCGGCATTCTCCGGCGGGGGCTGGCATGAGGCTTATCAGTATGACGACACGAGACGAGTTGGTGGCGGCGTTGGCGGGGCGTTACGCTTTGGGCAGCCGGGCAGATAGAGGCCGGATGCTGGATGAATTTGTGGCGCTGACGGGTCATCATCGTAAGCACGCGATGCGTTTGCTCCGGGCTGGCGGAGCGGGAGCCGAACGCGGTTCGCGCCCGGAGCGTCGAATATATGGCCAGGCCACACGCGAGGCGCTGATCGTGGTTTGGGAGGCGTCGGACCGGATCTGCGGCAAACGGCTGCGCCCATTGGTGCCAAACTTGGTCTCGGCGATGGAACGGCATGGTCACCTTCAGTTGGCGCCTGAGGTTTTGACTGGATTGCTGACGATGAGTGCGGCGACGATGGATCGGGCTTTGCGCGAAGTGCGAGGCGCTACACAAGGGCGGCCACGCCGCCGGTCGCCTCCCTTGGCGGCAATCCGGCGCAGCGTCGCGGTGCGCACCTTCAGCGACTGGGGCGATTCGCCGCCCGGGTCATAAAAGCGGATTCGGTGGCGCATAGCGGGCCGACGGCAAAGGGCAGCTGTGCAGACGCTGACTTTGACGCTGACGTTGACCGACATTGCCACCGGCTGGACGGAATGCGCGCCGGTCCTGGTGCGCGAGCAGAAGCTGCTGACGGAAGTGCTGGGCGAGATGCGCAAGGTGTTGCCGTTTGCCCTGCTTGGGTTCGACACGGACAACGACAGCGTGTTCATGAACGAGACGGTGCGGGATTACTGCCAGGTGGCCGGGGTCGAGTTCACGCGCAGCCGCCCGTATCGCAAGAACGACCAGGCCTGGGTGGAGCAGAAGAACGGCGCAGTGGTCCGCCACACGGTGGGGTATCGGCGCTACGAGGAACTGGAGGCTGCGGCGGCGCTGGCGATGCTGTATCGCTCGCTCCGGCTGTTCGTGAACTTCTTCCAGCCTTCCTTCAAACTGGCTAAGAAATCGCGCGACGGCGCCAAGGTCACGAAGCGGTATTATGCACCGGCCACGCCGCACCAGCGGCTGATAGCGGCCCCACGCACGGCGGCTGCGACGCGGGAGCATGTGGCCGGCGCTTTACGCCACTCTTGACCCTGTGCAGCTGCTGAACGCGATCAGGACTGGCCAGTAGCAGCTGGTGGAGATTGCCGACCGTCCGACCTCTGGTGAAAAGTTTGCGCCGACCGCTCCAACGCTGGAGGAGTTCCTGTCTGGTCTGCGAACGGCATGGCGGGAGGGTGAGGTGCGCCCAACCAGTAGACCAAAGGAGAAGGCCAAACGTGGCCGGCGTCGTCCGGATCCGCTGGTAGCGGTGACGGTGCAGTTGCATGGATGGTTTGAGGCCGAGCCGTGGCGGACCGCACGCGAGCTGCTTGAGCGGCTTCAGGATGAACAGCCTGGAGCCTACGCGGTTGGACTGCTGTGGACCTTGCAGCGTCGGCTCAAGGACTGGCGGCGGGACAAGGCGCATGAGCTTGTGTTCAGGGCCACGCCAACGGTGATTGAAACCGTGCCAACCCCATTGGACAGCGTTACGTAACGGCGGTTGAACATGCCTGACTACGACAAGGCGGCTAGCCAAGGCGCACTCAGCAACGCGGAACGGCAGGCTCGTTACCGCGCCCGTCGGCTGGCAGCAGAGGGGGTGCCGGTCATCCGCGTCGCCGAGCTGCTGACCGACGATCGCGGCCACAGCGGTGGCGCGACGCCGTGTCCGAACTCCTCGCGCACCAGTCGGAGTATATCGCCTGGCTGGATGGGCTCCCCGACAGCTTGCACGGCAGCGCGACGGCCGATGCTCTACAAGCGGTGGCCGATCTCGATCTAGAAGCTCTTGCCACCATCGAACCGCCTCGTGGGTAAGGCCGTGATTGAGACATAAGACGGTGCGTCCACCGCGAGGGGCAGAGATGCTGGCGCCGGTCGCCGCGATGGTGCTATGGGAGCATTCTGGTGAGGCAACCGGGCCCCAGCTCGGGAGCATCCCTGGATGAGGCAAATGGCAGGCCACCCTGATTGTCGCGCTACACGCTCCACCGTCACTTGGCCCTGATCGTACTGTATCAGCACCGAATCGGCACAGTTTGAGGCCGAAATGGCCGCGGATGCCGCCGGGTAGCGGGGCGACGATCATCTCGCCCTGCGGCGACAGCCAAGCGCTCACGCCGGTAATGCAACGCACGGGCGCTGATCACCAGATCCTGCACGTCATACGGCTCGTAGCCTTTGAACTGCGAGCAGGGCGGATGGGGTGCCCGCAGCACTTCCGTCTCCACCTTCACGCGAGGTGTCACCTTGCCGCGGCGGCGCTTCTTGGCCCCCTTGCCGCCGCGGGGTGACTCGGTGTGCTTCTCCATGCCGCTCGGTTTGATCGATGGCAGCCTTTCATGCCCTTCAGCCGGGCGATCTCGTCGCGCTGCTAGGCGACCAGCGCATTCAGCTCCGCGACCAGGCCAAGCAGTTCGGTGCACCGCGCTTCCAGATCGGCACGCGAAAGCTCGGACGGTTCCGGAAGCCGTGGCATATGGGCAGCTAATTGTACTACTCCGCGTCGGGGGAAGCCCTGAATTGCAATCAACCCCGGGGTTTTGCCCAGGTTACTTACAATGGGGCTAGCATCAATCGCCAAGCACATCGGTATCGCCCAAAGCACCGTCTATCGGTTGTTAGATGCGGTTGCATAAGCGGCTCGTCCATGTTGCTCGAGGCAGTCGTGGCGGCGTCGGCTGAAGTTGGGAATTAAGGTTGCTCAGTTCTCGTGGACGGTTGTTGGACTATTGTGGGTCGAAACCATCCGTAATTAGTGATCCTATGGTAGGATCTGCTAGACCGCCAATTCATCCACATTTCGACCAGCCGCACTGCATGCAGCTCAGGCAGCCAGCTTCCTTGACCAGGCCGGGTTGGCTGCACTGGGGACAGAGTGGGCCAAGTGCCGTGGTCGACGGCGTCCGACTGGACTTCTGCCCGGCCATGGGCAGGTTCGCCGCAGCCAGGAAGCCTGTCTCGCGCATATGTCGTTCCAGTACTTCGCCGATCGCCGCCACCAAGGATGGGACGTAGCGGCCGTTGCTCCACTGTCCACCTCGCGGGTCGAAGACCTGTTTCAGCTCCTCTGCCACAAAGGCCACCTCGCCGCCGCGGCGGAACACCGCCGAGATCATACGGGTCAGGGCCACTACCCAAGCATAGTGTTCCAAATTCTTACTGTTGACGAACACTTCGAACGGCCGCCGCATGCCGTCCAACTCGATGTCGTTGACGGTCACGTACATCGCATGCTCGCTGTCTGGCCAGCGCAGCTTGTAGGTGGCGCCGACCACCTTGTCCGGTCGCACCATCAGGTCGGTCGTGCCGGCACCGGGCGGGGGTATTGCCTCGGCCGCCGCCGCCGGCGCGGGCCCGGTCGGCTTCACCTCTAACACGGAACCGGTGATGGCGTTCGGCCGGTAAGTGGTGCAGCCCTTGCAGCCGGAGCGGTAGGCGTCGAGGTAGACCTCCTGGAACGCCTCGAAGTCGATATCCTCTGGGACGTTCACCGTCTTGCTGATCGCACTGTCCACGTGGCGTTGCACGGCCGCCTGCATGCGGACATGTTCGGCCGGGGTCAGCTCCTGCGCGGTGACGAAATGGGCGGGCAGCGGCGCGTCCTCGCCGTGCAGTGCCCGGAAGCGCCGCAGGGCATAGTCAGACACCTCCTCCTCTGTCCGGGTGCCGTCCGCCTGCAATACCTTGCGGGTATAGGCGAGCGCAAACACCGGTTCGACCCCAGAAGATACGTTGTCGGCGACGAGCGAGATTGTCCCCGTGGGTGCCACCGAGGTCAGCAGCGCGTTGCGGATGCCGTGCTCCGCGATCAGGGCCCGCACGTCCGCGGGCAACCCGCTCACCGTCTCGCCGGCCAGGTACGGCTCTCGGTCATACAGTGGAAAAGCACCCTTCTCCATCGCCAGTCGGGCGGAGGTGGTATAGGCCGCGTGCTCGATCGCGGCCGCCCAGGCGCCGGCCTGGCTCGCAGCATCCGGCGCGCCGTAGCGCAGGCCGGTCATCATCAAGGCGTCTGCCAGGCCGGTCATGCCCAGTCCAATCCGCCGCTTGGCCACCGCCTCACGCTGCTGCGCTGCGAGCGGAAAGCCGGATACGTCAATGGTGTTGTCCATCATGCGGATAGCCACCCCGACCAGATTGGCCAGCTCCGCCTCGTCGATATGAGCGTGTGCCGTGAAGGGGTCACGCACCAGCCGGGCAAGGTTGATGGAGCCGAGGAGGCAAGCGCCATAGGGCGGCAGTGGCTGCTCGCCGCACGGGTTGGTGGAGCGGATGGTCTCACAGTAGTGCAGGTTGTTGCGGGCGTTGATGCGGTCGATGAAAATCACACCCGGCTCAGCGTAGTCATAGGTTGCGCGGGTGATCGCGTCGAACAGGGCGCGGGCACGAACTGTGCGGTGGACCTTGCCACTAAACATCAGGTCCCACTCGGAATCGGCCTCGACGGCAGCCATGAACGGGTCAGTCGCCAGCACAGACAGGTTGAAGTTGCGCAGCCGTCCGACCTCGCGCTTGGCCGCGATGAACGCCTCGATGTCCGGGTGGTCGCAGCGCATGGTGGCCATCATGGCCCCGCGCCGGGCGCCGGCGGACATGATGGTGCGGCACATCGCGTCCCACACGTCCATGAACGACAGCGGTCCGGAAGCGTCGGCATCTACCCCACGCACGGCAGCGCCCTTGGGACGGAGGGAGGAGAAGTCGTAGCCAATGCCGCCGCCCTGCTGCATGGTCAGGGCGGCCTCGCGCAGGTGGTCGAAGATGCTGCCGAGATCGTCTCCAATGTCGCCCATGACGAAGCAATTGAACAGCGTCACCCGGCGATTGGTGCCGGCGCCGGAGGCGATACGGCCGGCCGGCAAAAAGCGGAAATCCTCTAGCGCCTCGTAGAATGGCTGCTCCCACGCGGATGGCTCAGCTTCGGCCGCAGCCAAGGCGCGTGCGACTCGGCGCCAGCTGTCCTCGATGGTAAGGTCGACCGGCGCGCCGTCGGCTGCCTTCAGGCGATACTTGGCATCCCAGATCTGGCGGGAGATCGGGGCGATGGTGTCAGCGATGCCCGAGGCACCTGTGGTGAGGTTCATGTCCATATTCGCAGTGTAACATATAATAGCTGCCGTCTCGTCTGCCTGTACGGCGGCAGCATCATCGGCATTGACGACTTCGAGTGGAGACGTGGCCTGCGCTACTCGACGCCCTCAAGCTCGCCGGGCTCCTGGGCGGTTTCTCCTGTTCGAGCTTGGTCTATTCGGACAAGATGAACGGAATGACAGGGACGTGGGCATGCATCGGGTGGCACAGATCTAAAGCCTGGGCCCGCCATGGTCCGCCGCACGAGCACCGGTGACCGGCTCACCCGCCTCGTGCCATTCCAGGAGTTCCTTGTCATTCTTATACCAATTCCCGTGGGATGGAGCGAAATTCACCAAACGATCATACCACTGGCCACATTTCGGCGGCACCGTTATCCCAGCTGTTAACGATGAGGAACACCTCCATGGCGATGCTCCGGCGCGCGGTCTCCCTGTTTATGGCAACGGCTTTGTGCAGCCAGCCGGTTTTGGCGCAAACACCTGCGATAGTGACACCACAGCCGGCGCCCTCCGCCGCGGTGGCGCCCTATATTACCGAAATCGGCGCGGCTGACCGCGACGAGACCATCCGCCAACTGCGTCAAAAGGTGAAATACGTCTTTGTGATCTTCAACGAGAACCGCTCATTCGATCACATTTTCGGTAGCTTCCCGGGCGCCAACGGCCTCTACGCCGATCAGAACGGCCCGCTTGACGCTGTCCACACGCCAGGCTTCACCCAGGCCTACACCGACGACCCAGGCGTGGCCCGCACTGCCACACCCTTTCGGGTCGGCCCCGAGCAGAACGCCTCGTTCAGCGACAGCGTCGATCACAGTCACACCAGTCTCGCCCGCAAGCTGCACGTGGTGGATGGCAAGCCGACCATGGATCAGTTCGCGTTGGCTGATTATTCTCGCGTCGCCAAAAAGGGTAACGACGCCACAATTGCCATGGGCAACCAGTTCGCCCAATTGGTGATGGCGCATGTCGACTGTGACACCGTGCCGTTCTTTTGGGACTACGCTAACCGATTCACGTTGTTCGACAACGTCTTCGCCACCGAAGACACGCCGTCGACGCCCAACGCGATCGCGATGATCGCAGGCCAGTCCGGCGAGACGCAGTGGGTGAAGCATGGCACCGGCGGCGTTGCTGCCGCGGCTGGCAACCACAAGGGTAATCTGCAGAACGTGCCGCTGGTCAACGATCCGCAGCCATTCTGGGGCTCGCAGTACGACGCAACCAAGGAAGGCCGCCAACCCGACAGCCCGTCCGAAAGCTATGGTGACGGCAACATCTCGGTGAACCAGACCTACGCCACCTTGGCCCTGACATTGGCCGGCCGCAACGCTGAGGCGCTGATGAAGCAGGACCGCGCACCTGACATCGACCTGGCCGACATCAAGGCCGACATCCCCTTCATCACCGGCCGAAACGGCAACCCCGTCGACTGGCGCTGGTATCAGGAGGGCTACAACCACGAGCCCTACGAGGCCGCGGGTGCTGCCAGCCATGTCGGCTATGTCAGCCATCACCAAGGGCCGCAGTATTTCGGCTACATTGCCAACAACCCCGCCTTCGCCGGCAATATGCGCGGCATGGGCGACTTCTTCGCCGACATGAAAGGGGGCGCCATGCCCAAGGATGGTGGCGTGTTCTACATCCGCGGCGGCTTCAGCAACGTGTCCGACATGCAGCCGCCGATCCAGAACGCCAACTTCCCGCAGGCCCTGACCGACGCCGACCGCGCCGCCATCGCCAAGACCAAGCATGGCGACGACGATCACCCTGGCTATTCCGACCACATGATCTCAGAGGCGATGGCCGCCAACGTCGTCAATGCGGTGGCATCCAATCCCGATCTTTGGGCCCAGAGCGCCATCGTCATCACCTACGACGAGTCGGACGGATTTTACGATCACGTCGCCCCGCGTATTCTGTCATATGGGCCGGACGGCCTGCCGCTGGCGCGCGGCATCCGCATTCCGCTGATCCTGATCTCGCCCTATGCCCGCGCGCATGCGGTGTCGCACGCACAGGGCGACCATAATTCGGTGATCGAGACGATCAACGCCATCTTCGACCTGCCGGCGCTGTCCACCCTGCCGGAGGAGAAGGCGGCGCTGATGTCCGGCGAGGATCCGAAGTTCAACGGCCCGAACAGCTTCGTACAGAAGCACCTGGGCCCGCGCGACACCAACACGCCCGAGACCGACGATCTGCTGTCCGGCTTCGATCCCGAGCGTCTGGCGGGCACTA
This sequence comes from Rhodospirillales bacterium, assembly GCA_043732745.1. Taxonomy (GTDB): domain Bacteria; phylum Pseudomonadota; class Alphaproteobacteria; order Acetobacterales; family Acetobacteraceae; genus CAIQQQ01. Next base: position 2,056 of record JAYTHH010000388.1, on the reverse strand, counting down.
AGCCAACGCTGCCGGCGAGCTATGCGATGATCGACCCGGCCGTCGTGGCCGCCCTGCCGCACTATCAGGGCAGGGGCTGTGCTGCGATCGGGATGACCCCGGTGGACGCAGCGATGGGCGTGCAGGCCAAGCCGCCGGCCAATTATAACTCGCTGCCCTCCACGCTGCCGAAATACAATTGATCCGACGCCTCTGCAGTGCCGCCTTCGCCTGTCTCGCGCTCGCGGGCCAAGCGAAGGCTGAGACGATCCTGGAGCGCGTGCAGCGGACGCACACGCTGACCTGTGCCGCCGAGCCGCGGCCCGGTCTTGCTCAGGAAGATCGCGCGGGGCACGTTACCGGCCTTGCGGCGGATCTGTGCCAGGCGGTGGCGCGCGCGATCGTGGGGGCCTCGGCCAAGTCCGTCCTCACCACACCCGACACCGAGCCCGAGTTCATGGCATTGGCTGCGGGCAAGGTGGATCTGATGTTCCTGTCGGATGAGGCGATCGCCGATCATCATCTGCGCATGGCGATGATCCCCGGACCGATCGTGATGTTCGACTCCATCACAGTCATGGTGCCCACAGTCTCAACGGTACAGACGCCTGACGATCTCGGCGGCCATTCGGTCTGCCTGATGATCGGCAGTGCCGGGCAACGCACCCTGGAGAGCCGCCTGGCCCGGTTGTCGCCGCCAGTGATCCGTCAGCCCTTCAGCGAGGATGTCGAGATGCTCGACGCCTACAATGTCGGCCGTTGCGACGCCGTCGTGGCTGAGAGCAGTGAACTGGCCGTCATGCGGGGGTCGAACGGCGTTAACCGGCTGCAAAGCCGTTTATTGATGCCGCCATTGGCGCTGGCTCCCATACTGTCGGCCACACCAGCCACCGATGCGGCATGGGCCAGTCGTGTCGCCTGGACCCTGAATGACGTGCTGGCGGGATCGGACTACGCGGTTATGCGCGAGCGCAATCTGGGATCAGCGTCCGCGCTGCGGCTACAGGTGTGGCCGAACGCGCCATGGCCGGCGGGGTTGCTGGTGCCGTCGCGTTAGCAGAACGACGGCCCGCCCCTCTTCCCCCGTATCGTTACGCTCTCTTTGCGCCTTCTCCGGCTGGCCCAATGATATGATGTAACTTCGGCGGAAGGAGCCTGCAGATGAGCACCAAGCCCGGGGATAGGATTACGCGGCGACTCGACCAGGCTGCCAAAGGGTGCGCGGCTAAAGGGAGCAAGCTGACGGACATCCTGCGTTCAGTGATGGCCCTCATCGTCACTGCCGGTGGACCTCTGGGTGCCTACGCGCTGCTCGATAAGTTGAAGGGGGAGCGGGCAAATGCCGCACCAGTCACCGTCTACCGCGCGCTCGACTTCCCGATGGAGAACGGTCTTATCCACAAGATCGAGCGCCTTAATACGATAAGGCTGCTAGCAGCCGAGCAGGCCACCGTCCAACGATACCATTATGACGATCACGCCCATCTCAGCCGCCGCCTCGACGACTTCGTCAGCGCCTATAATTTCGGCCAACGGCTGAAGACTCTCAAGGGCGTCATACTCTATGAAGCCATCTGTAAAACGTGGACAAATGAACCAAGCCGATTCATCCTGAATCCGCTCCAACAAATGCCGGGACTAAACAACTAGATCGCCAAGATGCTGCTGGATGAAGCTCACGTCCGCCTCGGGTTGGACCGGGGTGTGGCCGCCGATATCATGGCGTTCGAGCAGGCGCGTCTGCGTGAGGAGACGAAGGAACGTATCTGGCGCCAGCGCCCCACCTGTTCCGCTGCTCAGCATCGCGTGATGATGATGCCGTCAAGTGATGGTACGGGGATGGAATGGGCGATAGTATCGAGCTTAAGCACAGTGCGCATGAGGTTTCGGACAGTGCTGAGCACAGTCATCAGCACTATGCGCAACGCGGGCAAGTGGAGGCTGACGGACGGCGCCGCGTTGAGGTGATCACGGGACCTGATCGTCGGCGACGGTGGCCGCGGGATCTGAAGGCGCAGATTATTGCGGAAAGCTTCGCGCCAGGGTCGAACGTGTCGCAGGTTGCGCGTTTGCACGG
>JAYTHH010000387.1:0-3148 GCA_043732745.1 Rhodospirillales bacterium | reverse complement strand
CCTGCTTGGCGAGCACGACAGCCAGCCGGACGCCGAGGCCGTCGACGGCCCTGTCGTCGAGGGCCGCAAGGAGGAGGGCGTGCGCTGCTCGAACGCTTCTTTGTGCTGACGGGAACCGAGGTCGCCACCGTCACGTCCCAACAGGCGACGCTGGCAATCGACGCATTCTAGGTCTACGGAAAGGGCCGCCACCCGGCGAGGCTGAACGTCGGTGACTGTTTTTCCTATGCTCTGGCCAGCGCCACCGGCGATCCGTTGCTGTTCAAAGGGAACAATTTTGGGCGAACGGACATGAAGGCAATCATACGGCCACCCTCGGCCTCTCTTTAACTAAGGCATCTGGCATGAGTCGTATCGGTCTGGTGGGCGCGGGTTTCATCTCGCGTGTTCATGCGGAAGCCTTGAAGCTGGTCCCGGGCCAGACCCTGGCCTGCGTCATCGACCCCAATCTTGCAGCCGCCCAACGCCTGGCCCGCGATTTTGGCGCGGCGGTGAGCTACGCCTCCGTGCAGGAGGCGCTGGACGATGACGCGTTCGACCGCGCCCATGTGCTGGTACCGCCAGATCTGCACGCCCGCACCGCGCTGCCCCTGATCGCGGCGGGAAAGCCGGTGCTGCTGGAAAAGCCGCTGGCTGTTAATGAAGCGGAATGTGCGTCCCTTATCGAAGCCGGTGCGCAATCCGGCACGCCCATCGGGGTAAACCAGAATTTCGTGCACCACCCTGCTTTCGCAAGACTGCGCCATCTCGTCGAGAGCGGCGCCTACGGACGGCCCAACTTTATCGGCTGCGTCTATAACGTTCCCCTTCGGCAGTTGAAGGGGCGGCAGTTCGGCCACTGGATGTTCCGCGAGCCCGGCAATATTTTACTCGAACAGGCCGTGCACCCGCTGTCGCAGATCGCAACCCTGGCCGGCGCCGTGGGCGACATCGCGGTGATCGCAGGCGCACCGCTGGAGATTGCACCGGGCGTGCCCTTCGTATCCTCTGTCAACGTATCGCTGTCCTGCGCCAGGCTTCCAGCGCAGTTGCGCCTAGCGGTCGGCCAGGAATATCCGTTCTGGCAGATCACCGCCGTCTGCGACGATGGCGTTATCGTGGCCGACATCCTCGCCAACCGCGTCATCACCCACGGCCGCACGCGCTGGCTGGAGGCGCTGGACGGCGCACTCTCGGGCGTGTCGAGCGCCGCCGTGCTGGCCCGCGACAGCGTCGGCAACCTGATCAACTACGGCCTGTCGACGGCGAAGCTGAAGCCGCGCTCGGACCCATTCTTCCGCAGCATGACCGGCAGCCTCACCGCGTTCCACGCAGCACTGGACGCCGGAAAGCCCCTGGAACTCGACGCCGCATTCGGCGCCTCCCTGGTCGCCGTCTGCGCCCATATCGCCGAGCTGAGTTTTCCCAAACCCACCCAAATACCCGCCACCCAAATCAGCGACACGCCATGTGACGTGGCTGTACTCGGCGGCACTGGCTTCATCGGCACCCATCTGGTCCGCCGCCTGGTCGCTGAGGGCCTGCGCGTGTCCGTCATGGCGCGCGGCGCCGCCAATCTCGACGCCATCTTCAGCAACCCCCGCGTCGCCCTACACCGTGGCGACATCCGTAACGCCGAGGCCGTGACCAAGGCGATCGGCACGGCGCCCGTGGTCATCAACCTCGCCCATGGCGGCGGTGGCGCGGATTTCGCCGCCATCAAGGCGGCCATGGTTGGCGGCGCCGAAATCGTGGCGAAAGCTTGCCAGCACGCCGGCACCCGTCGCCTCATCCATGTCGGCTCGATCGCCTCTCTTTATTGCGGCCCGCAGGACGCCCCCATCATCGGCGCCACCCCGCCCGACCTACGCGAGACCGAGCGCGGCGACTACGCCCGTGCGAAAGTCCTGGCCGACCGCATGCTGCTGGAGATGCACGCATCGGAAAAACTCCCTGTCGTGATCCTGCGCCCTGGCCTGGTCGTGGGCCTCGGCACCTCACCGTTCCACAGTGGCCTCGGCTTCTACAACACTGAGCAGCACTGCATCGGCTGGAACGACGGCCGCAACCCCCTGCCCTTCGTCCTCGCGTCGGACGTGGCGGACGCCATCTTCCGCGCCATGACAGCCTCCGGCATCGAGGGCCGCTGCTATAACATCGTGGGCGATGTCCGCATGACGGCACGCGACTACACCGCCACCCTGGCCCACGCCCTCGGCCGACCTCTGCAGTATCACCCGCAATCCGCACGCTTCCTCTGGAGCGAGGACACCGGCAAATGGCTCGTCAAGCGCGCCACTGGCCGCAACGTCGCCGCCCCCGCCTTGCGGGATTTCCTGTCGCGCGGCCTGACTGCACGCTTCGACTGCACCGACGCTCAGAAAGACCTCGGCTGGATTCCCGTCGCCAACCGCGACCGCTTCATAGCCGACGCCATCGTGGTCCACGCCGGCGCATGAAGCCGCTTCTGCTGCACGTCTATTCCACCTTCGCCGTCGGCGGCCCGCAGGTACGCTTCTGCGCCATCGCCAATCACTTCGGCGACCGCTGGCGCCACGGTATCGTGGCGATGGACGGCAACACCGCGTGTCGTGAACGCCTCGATCCTCGCCTGTCCATCAGCTTCCCAAAGATCGACATCCGCAAGGGCGACACCCTCGGCAACCCCCAGCGCTTCCGCACGGCGCTGGGCGAGCTAAAACCGCAGACGCTGATCACCAGCAACTGGGGCTCCATCGAATGGGCCCTGGCCAACGCGATTTCGCCCGTCACCCGCCACGTCCATGTCGAAGACGGCTTCGGCCCAGAGGAACGCACCACCCAACTGCCCCGCCGCGTCTGGACCCGCCGCCTCGCGCTCCGCCGCTGCATCACTGTGCTGCCGTCGCGCACCTTGGTCGCCATCGCCACCGACATCTGGCGCCTGCCCGCCGCCCGCCTGCGCTACATCCCCAACGGCATCGACGCCGACCGCTTTGCCCATCCGCCCATCCAGCACGACATCCCCGTGATCGGCACTGTCGCCGCCTTGCGCAGCGAGAAGAACCTGGCCCGCCTGCTGCGCGCTTTCGCCCAGGTCAGCCAGACCGAGGGCGCCCGGCTCGTGATCGTGGGCGATGGCCCCGAACGCCCCGCCCTCGAAGCTCTCGCCGCCCAACTCGGCATCACC
>JAYTHH010000386.1:0-26907 GCA_043732745.1 Rhodospirillales bacterium | reverse complement strand
ACCATCGGCCAACCAAGTACCACCGGCAGCAGCGACATGCCGGCGATTGGGACGTGCACGGCCAGGATGTAGCCGATCGCCTTGCGCAGATTGTCGTTGATGCGGCGGCCCAGCCGTACTGCGGTGACCAGGCTTGCGAAGTTGTCGTCGAGCAAAACGAGCGAGGCGGCTTCGCGCGCGACATCGGTGCCGCGGCCGCCCATGGCCACGCCGATATGCGCGGCTTTCAGCGAGGGCGCATCGTTCACGCCGTCGCCGGTCATGGCCACCACTTCGCCGGCGGCGGCGAAGGCCTGGACGAGGCGCAATTTCTGTTCCGGCATAATGCGGGCGAAGACGTTGGTGCCGACCAGGCGGGCTGCGAGGTCCGGCGCCTTGATGGCGGCCAGGTCCGATCCGGACAGGACGTGGTCGCCGGGGATGCCGGCCTGGCGGGCGATGGCCAGGGCGGTGACAGGATGGTCGCCGGTGATCATCACCACGCGAATGCCGCCCGCGGTGCAGGTCGCGACGGCGGCCGGTACTTCGGGGCGCACCGGGTCTGCGAGGCCGACGAGGCCCAGGAACCGGAAGTCGAAGTCATGCTGGGTTTCGGACCAGGGCGGACCCGTGCTGGCGGCTTCGGCGACGGCGAGCACGCGGAGCCCTTGGGCGGCAAGATCGGCGACGTCGCGCTTGACGGCCTGGAGTGCTTCTTGTGACAGATGGCAGAGGTCGGCGATCGTTTCCGGGGCACCTTTTGCGGCAACGACGAAGCCTGTCCCTGCTCTGGCCTGCCAGATCTGCGACATAGCCAGTAGGCTCGGTTGCAGCGGATATCCGTGCGCCAGCTTCCAGTCGGTGTGGATGTGCTCGGTTTGCGCGAGGAACCGATCGCCGAGATCGGAAAAGGCCCGTTCCATCGGATCGAACGGGTCAGGCCGACTTGCGAGGATGGCGAACTCCACCAGTCGGTGGAAGCGTTCCGGCAGGTCCGCGTCGCCTTTGGGCGGAAGCGCCCAGCGTTCGCCTCCGGCATCACCGGCGACCAGGGCAGCGACCGTCATTCGGTTGATGGTGAGCGTGCCGGTTTTGTCGGTACAAAGGACGGTCACGGCACCCAGCGCCTCGATGGCAGACGAGCGCCGGGTCAGCACCTTGCTTTGGGACATGCGCCAGGCGCCGAGGGCCAGAAAGACCGTGAGGACCAAGGGAAATTCCTCGGGCAGCGTGGCCATGGCCAGGGTGATGCCAGCGAGGGTGCCCTTGATCCATTCGCCCTTGAGCAAGCCGTACCCGACTGCAAGGGCGACAGACGCGCCAATGCCCAGGATGGCGAATATCTTGACCAGCCACCTTGTCTGGATCTGCAGCGGCGTCGGGGCGCTCTCGACGGTATTGAGCGAGGTTCCGATCCTGCCGATTTCGGTTCTGGGCCCGGTCGCCCGTATTATGGCCAAGCCGGAGCCGCGCACGACCAGACTGCCGGACCAGATATAGGGGCTGTCGTCGCCGCCCGGCCTGACATCGGTGGACGGCGCGGCTCCGGCTTGTTCGGCACGCTTTCGAACGGGGACTGACTCGCCGGTGAGCAGCGATTCGTCCACCTCCAGATCCGTCGCTTCGAGCAGCGCGGCGTCGGCCGGGACGCGGTCACCCTCGACCACCAGCACGACGTCGCCCGCGACAATGTCTGCGCCGGGCACGCGCAGGCGGGTGGCGTCGCGGATCACGAAGGCGCTTGGGCTGGTGAGGTCCTTCAGGGCCGCCAGCGCGTGCTCCGTGCGGCTTTGCTGCACGACAACCAGAACCACGTTCAGGACGGCGAAGGCGAGCAGGATCAGCGCCTCTGCGAGGTCGCCGATGAACAGGTAGACAACGCTGGCGATGAGCAGCAACTGGAGCATCGGCTCGCGCACGGCTTCCAGGATGATGCGGAACGGGCCGCGCTGGCGCTCCTGCGGCAAAGCGTTGGGTCCATCCTGCAGCAGCCGTGATGCTGCTTCGGCTGAGGTGAGGCCCTGGGGAGGAGCTTCCTCCGGGCTGTGCTGGAGCGTTGGGCTCATTGCGATCGTTCCATGGCGTGTTGGTCGGCGGAGACTGCCGTCGCGGTCATTTGCGTTTCGCCAAGCGGAATTTCACCGAGCGCCTGTTGGACGTAGAGCAGCTCGACGGCTGCTATGAAGAACAGCGTGAGCGGGGCTGCCAGCAGGACGCCGACGGGTCCGAGCAGCAGGCTGAAGGCGACGGTCGACAGGATAGCCAGGACCGGCGGGAATGACGTCGCCTCGGCCTGCACCATCGGTGTGATGAAATTGCCTTCGACGAAATGGACGCCGATATACATCAGCACGACCGAGGCGGCGTAGACCGGTCCCTGGGTCAAGGCGACCAGCGTGGCCGGGATCGCGGCAAGGATGGCGCCGACGAAGGGGATGAAGCAGAGCAGGCCGCCCATCAGCCCGAGCGCCGCCGCAGCCTCGATCCCCATCGCCCACAGGCTGAGGCCGGTGAGGATGCCGATTGTCAGCATCACGATCATCTGCCCGACCAGCCAGCGCTGCAGGACATCCCCGCTGGTCTCCAACAGGTGCAGGGCGACGGGGCGGTGGCGCGGCGGCACCAGGCGCAGGCAGAGGTGGCGGTAGCGGTCCGGCTGCGCCGCGAGGTAGATCGCGACGAACAGGGCGATCACGGCGTAGCCCAGCGCGCGCGTGACCACGCCGGCGGCGGAGGTGGCAATCGATGTCGCCCATCCGGCCGCGCCGAGAACGTTGACGCCGCCCATGGAGTCACCAGGCTGGCCGGGCATCTGATCCAGCAACTGGCGGCCATACGGATATTTGGCGACCCAGCCCATGAACAGCCTGAAGCCGGCTGGGACAACCTGGACGACATCGTCCAACTGGGCGGCGACGGTAGCGCCGAATACCCATAGGGCGCCGCTGAACACCGCGAGGCCAATGGCGAAAACGCCGGTGAGTGCCACGCCGCGGCCCATGCCTGTCTTCCTCGAAACCAGCCGCGCCGCGGCGCACAGGCCGATGGAAATCAGGATGGCGCCAAACAGCAGCAACAGAATGTCCGTCAGTTGCCAGGCCGCCACTGACAGTACGACAAACACCAGAATGACGAGCAGGCGGGCGGTGAAGCGACCGAGCGGCGTGCTGCGGGCGGGCTCAGGCAGTGTGACCTGGGGTGTGATGACTGGCATTGCCCGAGCGCCTTGCGTTTCCGGGCCCCCGACGCGGCGGGCTTCGGACCAGCTCCATTGAGACCTATGCTTTGCGGGTTGCTTTGGAAGACGCCTTGATCTGGGTCAATTCGCGCTGACGTGGATTTTCGGGCTTGGGCAATCTTTCAGGCGGGCCGCAATCGCAGTATTAAGGCATCGCGCCATTGGCATGACTGACGCGCCGGTGTTTCTCTATAACTTGCCATTCTGCTTGCCCGCACGATGTCACGGATATGGATAAAATTGTCACGCTTCCGACCGAAACTCTCGACAAAATGGCTGAGAATGTCCCCGGTCTGATCGGCGATCTACGCTCCGATCATGCCGGCGAGACCGGCGCCGTGATGATCTATCGCGGCATTCTGGCAGGCTCCCGGGACCCGGCCGTGCGGGCGTTTGCGGCCGCTCACCTTGCGACCGAACAGCAACATCTGGCGTTGATGGACGCACTGCTACCGTATGCGCAGCGCAGCATACTGCTTCCCATCTGGCGGGTGGCGGGGTGGCTTACAGGGTTTTTACCGGCTCTTGTTGGGTCCAACGCGGTGTTTGCCACCATCGATGCCGTTGAGACCTTTGTCGATCATCATTACGAAGAGCAGATCAAGAAGCTGTCGGAACACGGCCCAGGTGAGGCACTGCGAGCCATCCTCATCAGTTGCCAGGCCGACGAGGTGCATCACCGCGATGAAGCGCGCGACCTGGGCGAGACTCGCCGTGGTTCATTCCTGCGGGCCTGGAGCTGGGCGGTGGGGTTCGGCAGCGCGAGCGCCGTGTCGGCAGCCCGCAGGATCTGATCGATGGCTGATCGGTTGGACGTTTACTACGACGGCGGCTGTGCGATATGCCGCCGTGAAATCGGGTTCTACAAGGCTCATACCGGGCCGCAAGATTTTGAGTGGGTCGACGTGAGCAGCGACGATCCAGCCCTGCTAGGGCCGGGCTTGACGCGTGAAAAGGCGCTAGCGCGCATCCATGTCAGGCGTTCCGATGGCACATTGCTCAGTGGTGCTGCTGCGTTTGCCGAGATGTGGCAGCGTATGCCTGGCTTTCGGTGGCTGGGCAGCCTGATCGCCGTGCCGCCTTTCACGTTCTGTGCGGAGGTCGCCTACCGCGTGTTTCTGCGCGTCAGGAAGCTTTGGCGTTGAACGCTTACGGTGCCAGCCATGTGGCGTGGCATTCACCAGCAGCGTCCCACGTGAAGGCCGCCCGCCGATGTCCCGCGTGATTCAGCCATAGCCACTCAAGGCGATAAAAGGTGATGTGCAGCACGGCGAAATTTGCGGCGCCTGTATCGGTGTCCTCGACAGCGTCCGGCGGTGCAGGCACCGGCGTTCCTGGCGGCGACTCCACGGCATAGGTCAGCCGGCTCATCGCGGCTGTGTGCGCCCAGGCTTTTTGCGCAAGCGCATCATCGACGTGGATTTCAGCGATCGCGTCGAGCCGCAGCTGGATGGAGGCGGATTGATCGTAGACGTGGAGCGCGACACTGGGGTTGTTCCGGATCTCGTGTATCTTGGGCGAACGACGGTCAGTGTGGATTGTCACGCCGCGCGTGGCTGGGTCGAACCCCCGTAGCACGACGGTGCGAAGGCATGGGTGTCCGGCCGCATTCACGCTGGCCAGCGTGGGGACGCGAAAGGCGCTGCGGCGATCGGCCACGCCACGGCTGAAAAGACGCAGGGCCGTGGCCAAACTCTCATCGAGCGAGTCGGCGTGGGACGGACGTTCCCGCATCAGAGCTGCAGGTGGACGAAGACGCCCGCAGCGGCGACAAGCTGCAGGACATTGACGACAACCGACACGCGGTGCCCGCGATCGAATTGCTGCTTTGCTGCGCTGTCACCTGCCTGCGCCTGGTCGCTTTGGCGGTTGAGAGCGGGCATCAGGCCGAGCATCAGCCAGAGTGTGATGACAGTCGTGAGCCCGATGATCACGGCATCGACAGGACGTTCGAGGCTGAGGGCGGCGGCACAGAGGCCGGATGTCACTGCCAGGTAGCGATAGTACCAAGGAAAAAGCGCGCGGATGAAGGGGCCGGCGTAGGCCATTGGCAAGCGGGTGAAGACGTTGGGGGCGACGATGGCGGCGAAAAACACCATGCCGCCCAATAGGAGCGCGAGGGCGAGCAGGGCTACGATATGAAGGGTGGTTATCATGGTAGGTAAGTCGGGTGTTCCGTTTCTGTGGCAAGAGGCCACCCGCCATTTGGATGGACGGACACGCTGCGCACGATGCGATGCTTCGGCCGAATAAGGGCAAAACGATCCGTTTTTGGCTGAGCGGTAAAACGGTATCTGCGCCGGCTGCCATTCCAATGTTGGAAAATGCAGCGGCGCGCGGATAGGCTGCATTCGCAGCGAATGGACGGAAGCCCATCCGGGATATGCCGGCCAAGATCAATGGCGCCGTGATCAACGCGGAGCCCCAGTGGGAGGGTTAGGACCATGCGCAAGTTGTTGTTGCTGGCTGCGGCCATGTCGATCCCCGCGCTGGCGGCGCGCGCCGATATCGCCATCTCGTCGAATGACGCGCACACCATTTTGGTGAACGGCGTCCCCTCTCCGGCGCAGAATCCGCTGCCGGATACGATCAGTGTGATCGACCTCAAGACCTATCCGCCGAAAATCATTGCGACGGCCAACGTGCCGGGCTCGGTTGCCGGGCCGCCGATGGCGGTGGCCATCGCCGCTGATGAAAGCTGGGCCGTGGTGACGGGGGCCACCAAGCTTGATGCCGCAGCACCGGGTGGGTTGAGCCTGGACCACAAGGTTTCGGTCATCGATCTGACGACAAATCCGCCTGCCGTGGTGCAGACGCTGACGGCCGGCGCTGGTGGCGCCGTTGTGCGCTTCACACCGGACGAGAAACTCGTGCTGGTTGCCAATCGCGGTGCTGGGACGGTTTCCATCTTCACGGTGAAAGACAGGCGCCTGGAGCCGGCCGGCACTTTGGACACCGGCAATCCAAAATCCGGCCCCTCTGGCCTCGTTATCCTGCCTGATGGAAAGCGCGCGCTGCTGACGCGCGATGGGGACCATCTGATCAACCTGCTGCATATCGACGGCACGCAGGTGACGATCGATCCGCGCCCGATCACCTCAGGCCTTGCGCCCTACAGCATCGACATCAACAAGACCGGCACGCTTGCGGCCGTGGGCAACATGGGTCGGAACAATGGTGATTTCGATACCGTGCAGCTGATCGATCTCGCGACGACACCGTTTCGCGTTGTCTTCTCGGTTGCTGTGCCGCCGTCGCCGGAGGGGGTGAAGTTCTCGCCTGATGGGCGCTTTCTGGCCATCGGCAGCCAGAACGGCAGCAACAAGCCGGAGGGCTTTGCCTTTCGCAGCCCGCAGGGGCTTTTAACGATGTTTTCCGTCGAGGGTTCGACCCTGCGCGAGGTGGCGCAGGCGCCGATCGGTGGCTGGTCCCAGGGGTTCGCGTTTTCTCGCGATGGGCAGACACTGTTGGCGCAGAGCATGGTGGGGCGTGGGATTGATGTGTTTCGGTTTGATGGGCGGGTTTTGACGCGGGGTGCGCCGATCAAGGTGGATGGTGGGGCGGCTTCGATTGGGTCGTCCTGGCGCTGATGGGGGTTGGGGGGATCGATGGTGGGTGTTCCGCGAGGGGCGAAAATGACGTATTACGCACTCTAAGTTCGCTTGGGCGATGCGCCTGGAGTTTTGGGCGCGGTGACGGTGGCGGTATCGACAACGAAGCAAGAAAGTGAGCGCTATGGGTGGCCCAGCGCTGACCGATCCCATGTCAGCGCGCTTCGGCGGTCGGTAGATTGGCGTCACGCTCGATAACGCTACCCGATTCCGAAACGATCGTAACCGCCTCGCCCGCCACGCGCACCCCAAGTGAGAAGTTGGCAGCGCCGTGCGACCACTCGCTACCATCAGAGGATCGCACATCCCAGTTGACCACGCCGGTGAGGATACAAGATACCCCTTCGCATTGAACTGAAACTGATTTCGGGCGGACAGAGTAAACCCGCACGGGGTATCGCTTGGCAAACTTCCGTTTTTGGGCCAACACTAAGTCAGCCGTCACGTCAGCGCCGTAGAAACTGACCTTGTTTGCATAGAGCGTCGCAAAATAGCTGATTGTGTCAACTCCGCGTTCAGACCAGTGCGCGAAGTAGGTGCCAGGGAAGCTGCCCGCTACCTCCGACACAGCCCTTCGAATTGGCTGAGGGGAAGACGCATCTCGCGTTGACGGTTTGATTGACGGTAGAACCGCCAACTCGATTCCCACCTGTTTTGCATCGTGTTCGCTTAGCCAGGTAATCTCTTTTGGATGCGCCAGGGTAATATACACGATCGCCTCCGGGCCCAACCCGAGTTGGGCGAGGTAGGCTCCGGCCAGTGCATTTCCTACCCCGCTCTCAACAGCCTTTCCGTCTTGGATGGTGTAGGCTGCGTGAAACCCGATCTGGCCCTGCGGCTGTAAAAAGCGCTTGTAACCTCCGAGCCATGCAAAGGCACAAGCCGAGGCGCATGTTGCTCCGTCCGGGACCAATGTTGCGAACCCGCGGTTGCGGATCATTTGGCCGATACGCAACCCCTCAATAAGGCTGCCACCAGGGCTCGCCATAGTGATGACCGCGGAGCTTATGCTAGCCGCGACAGCTGCAAATTGATCCGCATCGCCGATCTTTATGGCGCCGGTAATCATGATAATCGCAGGAGAGTTCGATCCCTCCACACGCTTTATGTCGGCAGCCCATGCAATAGAACTTATTGTTGCAAAAGCAGCGCAAATAATTATAATTTTCGCGGAACGATACCCAATATATTTTAGCACATTGATCGAAAACGCTAACAAGTCAGTTTTAAATCTCATTTGATAGAATCCTCCGATACGCCGTTGTGGGAGGCTATTTTGTCGGCTACGGTTTCGAAACATATTAGGCGAATGAACGATGCAACGCGAGAGAGCTGAAAAATACATCGGCCTTCGTTATCTTTTAAGCCTTGTGCGTCTCCACCCTTCTGTTGCAGTGTTGCTCCTCGCAACGAATCTCATAGGGTGTATCAAACCTTACGACGCTTCACGCCCATATCCGACCGGCGCATATGCTTCGCCTTCAGGAACGAGTTTGGTTCCTCCCGGTCAGACAACAGCTCTGGAAAGTGATGATCGGGTCAGTCGGTTTCGCCGTTTGGCTGGATTGAACGGCGTCACGCCCCCCGAAATCGAAGAGATTGTTGCTCTACCGCGGCAAGGCTCAGGGCTAGATCGGCCCGTTCCCGTGCTTCGCATTGCCTTCGACGAAAAGATGCTCTTTGATTCAGACAGCGTGCATCCTCGTCCGCAGTCAGCGCAGATACTTGATCTGATCGCAGACAGCATGCGTCGTGACGTTCCTGATGCTCAGATGACCTTGCTCGGGCACACGGACGCAGTGGGCACAGACAGCTATAACGACGACCTATCGTTGCGCCGTGCGCAGGACGTTTTTCAATCTCTCGTGGACCGGGGCGGTAACGCGGCCCAACTTAGTACGGTCGCAGTCGGGAAGAAACAGCCGATCGCCTCCAACGCAACAACGGAGGGGCGAGCGCGCAACCGGCGAGTAGAACTTTTGATAAGCGCCAGCCTTGACGCCAATCTGGCAGTCGTTAGGCAGAGGGTCGTCAATCCCGCCTATCTATCCATCGGCACAGCACCTGCGCGTGTTAATGCCGTTTCTACCAGACTAGCGGTGTTGAGACCACTCGTTTATTCCGGGCCATCTGATTTTTCTGAGGCAAAACCGAACGGCCGCGTCGAGCTTCAGCCGGTGGGCGCGCTTACGCTGGCGCCTGCCCTACCAAGTTTGCCACCTGTTGCCCTGCCCCCGCTTCGCTCTATTGAGCCGCGCCTCGCACCCACGCCACCAATTCAGGTACAGCCCGCTCGCCCACCCACTTACGAAATCAATGTTCCGACAGAACCGAACCTGGCGCCGCTTGGCCCCGCAGTCCCGTATTGATGGATTAATCTCATGGCCTTTCATCGCACTTCCGCGCACTCTGACGTCGTGCATCCGTTGAAGTCCGCGCTAGACGCAGCGCTGGCCTTCACTCCCGCTCGGGCGACCGCTATGGCGCCGACATTCGATGCCGAGCAGATTAAGGCGTTCGCGGAAGAAGAAGCATTGCTTGGCCGTGTGACAATCGACGAGCGCGGCATCACGCCTGGCCTTTCATCGAATGTAATTGCCCCCTGGCGGGGCGTGCTGGTCACCTGGTACGCAGCCCGCAATCAGTTTGATCAAGGCGTTCAGCCCAAAATGGCCGATCTGAAAGCTTTGGACACACTGAACGCTGAGATTGAGTTCTTGCAAGATAAGCGGCATGGCGAAGTTGCACAGGCTGAGCAAACCTGGGCAGCTAAGCAAGAACACCAAACCATCCGCCAGCGTTGGGAGGAAGCAGAGAGCGTTTACAACGCCGCTCGTGACGCTCATGGGCGAAGGGATGCCTCCATGGCGGCATATCATTGGAGCTATTGGTTGGCCCTCCTAGGTATCGGCGCTGCTGAGTGGCTCATCAATTACGATACTTTTTTCCTGTTTCTAGGCGTTCCTGCGATCGCGGCCGGCGCCACGCTAATTCTCGGCTTACTTTTGGCGTTTTCTGCCCATGGGCACGGCGAATTGCTTAAGCAGTGGTCTCACCGTTTCGGGCCAGACCAGAAGCGAATGAACCGTACGTCGGCTTGGCGCTTGCTCGCACTCTCCACTTTTGGGCTCATCATCGTCCTTACCGCAGCGGGCGCATCACGTTACGCCTCCGCGTTGAACAGCATGGCTGCACAGCCTGGGCCCAACATCCTTGGGAACTCCGCGACAATCGAAGTAAATGCGACACGCGATGTTCTGATAAGTCTTTTGGCTAATCTTGGCGCGTGGGTGGTTGGCGTCTTCATCGCCTACTTCTGCCACGACTCTGACCCCGAGTTCATGGACGCCACCCGCCAACACCGCAACGCAAGTTGTCGTTATTATCGCGCGCGCCACGACGTAGAAGACAGCATTCAGACAATTAAAGCACGCACCGGAAAGCAGATGGAGAGCATGGAGCTCGCAGCTCGAAGCCGTGCTGCTGGCGTTGCAAGTGAACGTGCCATGCTAGACCAGCTGGAGACGCAAGAGACTGTTATTCTCGATCTCGTTGCTAGCAGCCTAAGAGCCAATGCTGAACAGTACCGCGACGCGCTAGCTCAGCTGGCCTTAGCTGCACGGGGAGGGGTGGTCCTCAACTTTGTATCAGATATGACGGAGAAAGTCCTAAGCCCTTATGAGCTCCGTGCTATGGCCGTTAAGATTGATAGGTCCTCAATGCGCGAGCTCATGCGATGAGGCATCTTGCACTCGCTGCGTTTTTGGCACTGTCTTCAACGATGCCGGTCGCGGCGCAACTTTTTGGCTCGCGCGGGCTCGACACCCGTTTCTGCGAACAGCCAGCTGTCCGGCAGACCGTCGCCTATATCGACGACATGATGATGGTCGATGGGCGTACTGAATGGGCCGTGAAACTCTCCGATAAGCTGCGAGCCACACTGGCACCCGGCGAGAGGGTCACAGTCGTCCGCATTAGCCCATCAAGCGGCCAAAGCAGCGAACTATGGTCCGGCTGCTGGCCTGCTTATAGCGACGCGGCGCTGGCTGATATCCGCAAGCAGAATTACCTATTCCAAAAAAACCCGCTGACCAGCCTGAGTGAGCAGCAGACCTATTTTTTGCAGGGCTTTGGGGGAGCGCTCACCACTATCTACAACACTGGAAAGCAACAATTGGCGGAAGTGCGATTCTCAGCAGCGCATCCGCATCCGAAGCAGATTGTACGTGCGCTGGCGTCTGATGATGGCCGTTTTGCAAACAGCAAAATTACCATAAGAGCCATCATCTACTCTGACTTTGCGGAAAACAGCGACCTGGCCTCAGTTTTTCAAAAGTCAGATACGCCGCCAGAGTTTGGCCAAAAACTTGGCTCCTATTTACGGAGGGGCGTTATCTACGGGTTCGGCATCGGCGACGACGTGTTCGATAGTCCCGGGTTCAATGAGTCCGCGAAGACATTCTGGGGCACGGCGCTACGGTCAATGGCCGCAACACTGGCAGGCATCGGCGCGGATCTGAACGTTCCAAACACGTTGCCAATCCATTCTTATAACTTTACTGTCAACTTGACGCTCAATGGCCAAAAGCTAGATGGACGGCTGTCGTTGCTCACCAACGCGGACGGCGATCTGGTAGACAGCTGGCTAGGCATTTCGCGGCTGGCGCCAGTGGCATTGAATGGGAGCTTCGTTTGCAAGTCCGCAGACCTAGATGCCGCTTGTCGGCTCGATGCGACGACGCTTGGCGGCGTTGCCACAACGAGTCCTTCGGAGGCATTGGCGATGAGCGGCACGGTCAAGGCCGGGATCAATGGCAAGCTCGGCGTTAGGGGATCGAGCGCGCTTTTCGACATCAACACCCAAGCTGGCGAATGAGTATTCAAGGAGACTTTCAGAATGATGTCGCGCACGTCAAAGGCTGGAGCTCCGCTGATGGCGGCGGCGTCCGTTTGCGTTCTATTGTCAGGTTGCGCCTCGCGGCAGTATGCGTCCCCTCAAGAGGCGGCAAATAATGCGTGCAGCGCATTGGGACCCAAGGCACTGTCCGGCTCACTGATCGGAGGGCTTGGTGGTGCCGCAGCGGGGGCTGGACTTGGAGCGGCGGCTGGCGGCGGCCGGGGAGCTGCGATCGGCGCAGGAGTTGGGTTATTGGTGGGCCTGATCGGTGGCCTTGCGGCAGGCAGCCACCTTGATCAGAGCGATTGCGCACAGGCTCAGATCGCACTTGCCCAGGCGGCACAGGGCGGGATAGGGCAAGCGGTATTCTGGACTAGCCCAACCGGCAGCTATGGCACTTATACCCCGAGCGCAATGCTCTACGCCGACACGTCTGCACCAGGAAGGATGTGTCGCCGCTTCACCGGCACTCTAGTGATAAAAGGCCGTGACCCAGTTCAAGATTCAGGCGTGACATGTCGAGACGCGGGCGGTGACTGGTATCGGATGGATCGTTGAAATTTTCGCCTCGGCGGAATGATAATGGGCTCGGGCGGTGATGCTGTCGAACTTGCGGTGCTATTCGGCGGTCATGCCAACCCAGCTTAAAGTGTCGTTACTGCGAGGGCTCTTCTGTGATTCGCGCTAACAATACGATTCCGATTGTCCTGCTGCGCAACGATTAATGTCGAAGCGTAGCTGCGCGAGCCTTGGGAATGTTGGTTTGTCGATAAGGCCTAGTTTACGAGAAGGTCTTGCAATCAGCCAGCCAGCATGTTCTTGTTTCGTTCACGAATTTCACTCCTCTCTTTGGCCCTGATGGCCGCTTTGCCTTTATCGTTGCGGCGTTGTGCCGGGCGGTGGCGGCGGCTTTGGGGCGGGGGTTGCTGGATGGGACGGTGATTTTGCTTGTCTGGCGGCGGGTGAAGCGGGCGGAGCAGCTTTTGCTGGCGCTGGCGGAGCGGGTACGGTTGGGGCGGTATCGTGGGGGGATTGTTCGGCGCTCTGGCGGGTTTGAGGCCTTCGGCGCGGATCTGGTGGAGGCGATTGTGGCGCCTCTCGGTGCGACTGCTGGGTCCGCTGGTGCGCCTACCGGTTCTCAGGCTTGGCGGCGGTTGCCGCGGCGGTTTGGGTGGTTGATGGGGCTGATGCCGTATGAGGCAGCGGGATATTCCTCTCAGTTGGCCCATTTGCTGGCGGAGCCTGAGATGGTGTCGTTGCTGTGCGATGTGCCGCAGGCGGGGCGGATATTGGGGCCGCTGTGTTGGATGCTGGGG
This sequence comes from Rhodospirillales bacterium, assembly GCA_043732745.1. Lineage (GTDB taxonomy): Bacteria > Pseudomonadota > Alphaproteobacteria > Acetobacterales > Acetobacteraceae > CAIQQQ01. Next base: position 13,866 of record JAYTHH010000386.1, on the reverse strand, counting down.
ATTGAGGCGCGTTTGGTGCGGCCTGGAGTCTTGACGGTGGAGCGGGTGCCTCGGGCGGCGGCGGGGCCTCGGGTTCGGGCAATTCGGCAAAAGGTCGATTGGGGGCGGATTCCGTTGCCTCGGGGGATTTTGGCCAGGGCGTTGCGGGATCGGCGGTTGGAGGCGGCTCGGGCGCGGGTGGTGGAATTGCGAAAGGGGGATTCGGGTTGAGGGAGAGGCGTGAGCTGGTTGTTCCGGTTTGTTAATAAGGCCGGACAAGAGGCGGGTGGCGCTTGGTTCCGCGTGAGATGGTGGGTGGCGCTTCGCTTACCCACCCTACGAGAACTAGGGCAGTGGGGCGCTTTGGGCGCCCCACTTTCCTTGGGTTGGTTAGGCGGCTTTGGCCATTTCTCTCAGGACATAGTGCAAAATGCCGCCGTGTTTGTAGTAGGCGACTTCGTCCAGGGTATCGATGCGGCATTTTAGCGGGACGTGTTCGACGGTGCCGTCGGCGCGGTGGATGGCGAGTGACATGGTTTTGCCGGGGGCGAGATCGTCCAGGCCGATGATGTCGAGCGTTTCGGAGCCGTCCAGCTTCAGGGTGTGGCGAGTGGTGCCTTCCATGAAGGTGAGCGGCAGGACGCCCATGCCGACCAGGTTGGAACGGTGGATGCGCTCGAAGGATTCCACGATGACGGCACGGGCGCCGAGCAGCATGGTGCCTTTGGCGGCCCAATCGCGCGACGAGCCGGTGCCGTATTCCTTGCCGCCGAGGATGATGGTGGGAACGCCCTCGGACTTGTACTTCATGGCGGCGTCGTAGATCGGCATCACGTCCCCGGAGGGTTGCTGCTTGGTGATGCCGCCTTCGATGCCGGAGACCATTTCGTTCTTGATGCGGGGATTGGCGAAGGTGCCGCGCATCATGACCTCGTGGTTGCCGCGCCGCGCGCCGTAGCTGTTGAAGTCCTTCTGCAGGATCTGGTGGTTGGCCAGATACTCACCGGCGGGCGAGGTTTTGCGGATGTTGCCGGCTGGGGAGATGTGGTCGGTGGTGATGCTGTCACCGAGCTCGGCAAGGATGCGGGCGCCCATGATGTCGGTTTTGATCGAGGGCTCCATGGTGATGCCGTCGAAATAGGGCGGGTTGCGGACGTAGGTGGAGCTGTCCGACCAGCTGTAGGTGTTGGCGGAGCCGGCGATCTCGATGGCCTGCCACTGGCTGGGGCCCTTGAAGACGTCGGCGTAGCGCTTGAGGAACTGGTCGCGGCCGAGGTTGGCGTTGACGGTGTCTGCGATTTCCTTGTTCGAGGGCCAGATGTCCCTCAGGTAGACGATTTTGCCGTCCGTGGCGGTGCCGATGGGGGCGGTGGTGATGTCGTCGCGGATGTTGCCGAACAGGGCGTAGGCGACAACCAGCGGGGGGCTCGCGAGATAGTTGGCGCGGACGTTGGCGTGGACGCGGCCTTCGAAGTTGCGGTTGCCGGAGAGCACGGCGGCGGCGACCAGCTTGTTGTCCTCGATGGCGTCCACGATGGCATCTGGCAGTGGGCCGGAGTTGCCGATGCAGGTGGTGCAGCCGTAGCCGACGGTGTTGTAGCCGATGGCGTCGAGATCGGCGGTGAGGCCGGCGCGGTCGAGATAGTCGGTGACCACCTGGGAGCCGGGGGCGAGCGAGGTTTTCACCCAGGGTTTCGGGGTGAGGCCGAAGGCGCGGGCTTTGCGGGCCACGAGGCCGGCGGCGATCATGACGTAGGGGTTGGACGTGTTGGTGCAGGAGGTGATGGCGGCGATGACGACATCCCCATGCGTCAGTTCGTAGTTGGTGCCTTCGACGGGGACTTTCTTGCCGACGTCTTCAGGGGCGACACCGAGGGACTTGGTCAGTTCGGTTTGGAAGGACGAGCCGGCTTCCCGGAGGAGAACACGGTCCTGCGGGCGCTTCGGGCCGGCGAGGCTGGGCTGGACGGTGGACATGTCCAGTTCGAGGGTGTCGGTGAAGATGGGGTCGGGTGTGGAGCTGTCGCGCCACATGCCCTGCGCCTTGGAGTAGGCTTCGACCAGCTTGATGCGGGCTTCGTCTCGGCCGGAGAGGTGCAGGTAGTCGAGGGTTATCTGGTCGACTGGGAAGAAGCCGCAGGTGGCGCCGTATTCGGGGGCCATGTTGGCGATGGTGGCGCGGTCGGCGAGCATCAGGTCGTCCAGGCCGGAGCCAAAGAACTCGACGAACTTGCCGACGACGCCGCGCTTGCGGAGCATCTGGGTGACGGTGAGGACGAGGTCGGTGGCGGTGGTCCCTTCGGGCATCTTGCCGGTGAGGCGGAAGCCGATAACATCGGGGATGAGCATGGCGATGGGCTGGCCGAGCATGGCGGCTTCAGCCTCGATGCCGCCGACGCCCCAGCCGAGGACGCCGAGGCCGTTGACCATGGTGGTGTGGCTGTCGGTGCCGTAGAGCGTGTCTGGATACGCGAAGGTGGTGCCGTCGATATCGGCGGTCCAAACGGCCTGGCTCAGGTATTCGAGGTTGACCTGGTGGCAGATGCCGGTGCCGGGGGGGACGACGCGGAAGTTGTCGAACGCGTCCTGGCCCCAGCGGAGGAACGAGTAACGCTCCCCGTTGCGCTCGAATTCGGCGTCCACGTTCTGGGTTTCGGAGGCAGCGGTGCCGGAGAAATCGACCATGACGGAATGGTCGATCACGAGATCGACGGGAATGAGTGGGTTCACCTTTTGCGGGTCGCCGCCGAGGGCTGTGATGCCGTCTCGCATGGCGGCGAGGTCTACGACGCCGGGGACGCCGGTGAAGTCCTGCATCAGGATGCGGCTCGGCTTGAAGGGCACCTCCTTGGTGGAGCTGCCGGTCTTGACCCAGTCGACCACCGATTGCGCGTCGGCCACGACATAGGCCTTGCCGTCTTCGAAGCGGAGGACGTTTTCGAGGAGGACCTTGAGGCTGACCGGCAGGCGGCTGACGTCTCCCAGGGCGTCGGCGGCGACGGGGATGGAGAAGTAGTCGTAGGCTCTGCCGTCCACGGTCAGTGTGCGGCGGGTCTTCAAGCTGTCCTGACCAATGGATTTCATGGGATATCTGCCTCGGAAATAGGGCTTGCTTAACACAGGCGATCCGGGGCCGACGAGAATTCGGCGGGTTTCGTCCGCGCGGGCGGGCCAGGTGAAAGACGGCGTGTGCTTTAAACACGGGCATGGGGGCCGCGTCCACAAGGCGGGCGGCGAATTCAGGGGGGGTGTTGGCGTGCTGGTGGCGGACAAAATTGTTGCAATTCGGGGCGAAAGGTGGGTGTTCGGGCCGATTTCGTTTCGGATTGCTGCGGGCGGTGTGATGCTGCTTGTTGGCCCGAACGGGTCTGGCAAGAGCACGCTGCTGCGTATTCTGGCCGGGTTGGGACGGATCGAGGCTGGGCAGGTTCTGTGGAACGGCGAGGACGCTATGGCGGATCGGGCCGGGCATGGGGAGCGAGTGGCGTATCTTGGGCATCAGGACGCGGTGAAGCCTGGGCTGACGGCTTTGGAGAATTTGGGGGCGAATGCAGGCCTTGGGCTGGCGGCGGTGGGGTTGGCCAATTTGGCAGATCAGCCGGTGCGGTTTTTCAGCGCCGGGCAGAAACGTCGGCTGGCTTTGGCGCGTCTGGCGGTGCGGGCGGCGCCGATTTGGTTGCTCGATGAGCCAACGCTTGGACTGGATGCAACTTCGGTGGCGCGGTTCGGGGTGATGCTGGCAGAGCATCGGGCGGCGGGCGGCATGGTGATCGCGGCGACGCATCTGCCGCTGCCGATGGACGACGTGGCCGAATTGCGCCTGGCGTGAGCGGTTTTATCGGGATTGTGGGCCGCGATCTGCGGCTGTCCGTGCGTCATGGGGCGGACACGCTGGCGGCGTTGCTGTTCTTCGTGATCACGGCGGCGCTGTTTCCGCTGGCGATCGGGCCGGCACCGGAAACGCTGGGGCGGATGGCGCCGGGGATCGTTTGGGTGTGCGCGCTGCTGGCGGCGCTGCTGCCGCTGGACCGGCTGTTCGGCGCGGATTTCGATGACGGGTCGTTGGACCAGCTTCTTCTATCCGGCCAGCCGGCTGCGCTGGTGGCGCTGGCGAAGGCGGTCTCTCACTGGCTCGTAACGGGGATACCGTTGATTGTGGTTGCCGGGCCGGTGGCTGTCATGCTGAACCTCGATGGAGACGCGATTCTGATTCTGCTTGCAGGATTGTTGCCAGGAACGGCGCTTTTGTCGCTGTTCGGGGCGACCGGGGCGGCCTTGGTGCTGGGCGCCAGGCGCGGCGGGGTGCTGTTGCCGCTGCTGGTGCTGCCATTGTGTGCGCCGGTGCTGATCTTTGGGGTAGCGGCGGTGGATGCCGCTGCGTCTGAGCAATCCTATGCCGCGCCGTTGCTGCTGTTGTCAGCCTTGTTCGCCGCGGCGCTGCCGCTGTGTCCGCTGGCGGCCGGGGCGGCGTTGCGAAGTGCGGCGGAGTGAACCCTCGGCAGGTGGCTGGTGGCGATGGTGCGGATCTGGCAGTGCTGTTGTTTCGGTCGCTGCTCATCGTGTTGGCCTGCCTGTGCATCGGACGGCGGCGGGTATTGGAGGGTCTGGCGGCGTTGCCCCTGAAGCAGGGCTTGCGTTACGCGGCGTGCTGACCCTGGTGGCGCGGCTCTGCTATTATTCCGCCGCGCGGTTTCTGCCGCTGGCGCAGTTGTTAACGCTTTATTTCTCTTCTCCGCTCATGATCACCGCATTGTCCTGGCCGCGGGGCCGGGCTGATTTTGGTGGCGGGGGTTGTGCTGATGATGGCGGAGCGAAGGAGGGTTTAGGGGGGAGCGGCTTTTCCGCGGAAATGTCGGGTGGTGCCCGGCCTACTTGAACAGGCGGGCGAAAAAGCCTGGAGAGGATTTTGACTTGCCGTGTGCGACATGGGGCATTCGGGCTGGGGGGCGCAGCGCGCTGCTCATCAAGTGGCGGGCGGTGTCGCCCTCGGCGATGCGGGTGCGTTGGAAGACGAGGATCGCTTCCGAGCGTTCGTCCATCGCGTCGCCGGCGATGACGCCGCAGCATTCGTCGGCAGCTTTAAGCAAGCCGGCGCGGCGCATCAGGTCGATCAGGCGAAGGGCGGATTCGATACCATCCGGCTCCCCCCAGTTAACGGCGGCTTCGCGGCGATAGTGCACCGCGGCCTCGTTGTCCTCGGCGTCATCGGCGGCCCAGGCGGCCTGGAGGTAGGCACCGGCGCGGTCGCCTTCGCGACAAATCATGGCATAGCGCAGAAAGGGCGTGGCGGTCTCTGGCCTGGCGTGCAGGTCCAGATAAGCCTCGCTCTCAACGATGCTGACGGAATCCGGTGGCAACTGGCCGAGATCGGGTGCCACCGCACCGCAGCCCCGGCAGGTCTGGACCCAGTTCGAAAGGGTCGAGCGGGTGGGCTCGCCGGGCCGCAGGTCGAGGTCGGGGGAGATCTCCGGCGCCGGCGGGCGGTAGCGCGGCGGGCATGGCGTGCCGCACAGGGCGCAGTGGCTAGTATTGCTCATGCCACATTCATATCACTGCCGCATCTCGAACTGGTAGGGGCTGGCGCTGGTCGTCAGCGGATCGAGCGCCAAACGGTGCTCCAGCGGCGGAAAGGCACGGCTGCGACAGTCCGGTCGATCGCAGAGGCGGCAGGACAGGCCGATGCCGACCACGGCGGCTTCGAGGTCAATGCCATCGGCGTAGATTAGCGCGTCGGCATGGCCGATGTCGCAGCCCATCGCCAGCACATGCACCGGTGCCGGCTCTCCCCAACGTGTGGCGGGTTGCTCTACGGCGCGGGCGAAGCACAAGAAGGTGGCGCCATCCGGCAGCCGGGCCACTTGCACGCGCACCACGCCGGGGGTGGTGAAGGCGGAATGCACAACCCAGCGCGGGCAGGTGCCGCCGAAGCGGGCGAACGGGAAACCCGCCGCGGAAAAGCGTTTGGAGACATTGCCGGCCGGGTCGACGCGCAAGAAGAAGAACGGCACGCCCCGGGCGCCCGGTCGTTGCAGCGAGGCGAGGCGGTTGCAGGCCTGCTCGAAACTAACGCCGAAACGGGCTGACAGCGCATCCATGTCGTGGCGCAGGCTGGCGGCGGCGGCTGAAAACGCAGCGTAGGGCATCAAGAGGCTGCCCGCCATGTAGTTGAGGAAGGCCACCCGGATCAGTTGCCCAGCCTCGGGCGAGCTGGGCGCGGCAAGCGCCACCATCTCATCAACCGCATCCCGCGCCTCCAGCAGCGCCAATTGGAAGGCGAGATGAAAACCGCGGCTCTCGCGAGGCAGCATTTCGGACAGCAGGAGTCGCCTGGTTTCGGGATCGTAGCGGCGAAGCGCACCTGGCAGCGGGCCGATGGTGATGGAGATGCCGTGCCGTCCCCGCAGGCGTTGCGCGATGGCGTGGTTGGTTTCGGACGGCGCCACCGCCAGTTCAGCGGTCAGCGCTTCAGCGGCGTCTTCAAGCTTTGGAAAGTAGTTGGCGTGCTCGTTGAAGAAGTCCCGCACCTCCTCGGTGGGCAACAGCACGCGGCGGCCGGAGGGCAGTGAGATCCCACCAGAGTCGTCGCGTGCCACGCGGAACGCGCGATACAGCGCCAACACGGCGCGGGCGGCGTTGGGCGCGGCGCTGGCCAGCAATGCGATCTCTGCCTCCGGCACCGGGTCCGACGCCGGCAGCTTGTCGGAGAAGACCTCGCGCAGCTGCGTCTCGATCTGCCGCTCGGCTGTGCCGGACAATGTGGCGAGATCGACATTCAAGGTCTCTGCCGCCTTGATCAGCAACGATGCCGTGACGGCACGCTGGTCGTGCTCGATCAGGTTCAGGTAGCTGGCGGAAATGCCCAGCCGGACCGCCAGCGCCTGCTGCGTCAGCTCCCGCTCGATGCGGAGGCGCCGCAGGGTCCGGCCGATCAGTGGGCGGGACATTGTAAATTCTTTACGTTAACGCGCTGCAGCATGTTAATAACCTGACGTATTTACAGTCGACTACGCAATGTATGCCTCTCATTCGCGGATGCAATGTGAATACTTCACAGCATCAACCTGCGTTTAAGGAGCATCCCATGCGTCCCACCTCAACCATCTGCCGCAGCCCGGACGGGTCACCTGGTTTCTCCCACAAGGACCCGGAGCGCTTTGCCGGCATCCGCCGCGACTACACCGTGGCCGACGTCGAAAAGCTCGCCGGCAGCTTTCGGGTGAAGCATACTTTGGCCGAAATGGGCGCCGCTCAGCTCTGGCATCTGTTGCGCACCGAACCATTCGTGAACACGCTGGGCGCGCTCACCGGCAACCAGGCCGTACAGCAGGTAAAAGCGGGGCTGAAGGCGATCTATCTTTCCGGCTGGCAGGTGGCGGCTGACGCCAACTCGGCGGGCCAGATGTACCCTGACCAGTCGTTGTATCCGGTGGATAGCGTTCCGCAGGTCGTCCGTCGCATCAACAGCGCGCTGCGCCGTTGCGACCAGATCGCGCAGATGGAAGGCGATGACAGCACCTATTGGATGGCGCCGATCGTGACCGACGCCGAGGCCGGCTTCGGCGGCCCGCTGAATGCCTATGAACTGATGAAGGCGATGATAGAGAACGGCGCCGCCGGCGTGCATTTCGAAGACCAGCTCGCAAGCGAAAAAAAATGCGGCCATCTCGGCGGCAAGGTGCTGGTGCCGATCAGCCAGCACATCCGTACGCTGAACGCCGCCCGTCTCGCCGCCGACGTAGAAGGCGTTTCAACGGTGCTGATGTGCCGCACCGACAGCCATTCGGCGCAGCTGCTGACCGCAGATGTGGACGAACGCGATCGCCCCTTCATCGGCGACGAGCGCACGGCCGAGGGCTTTCACCGCATCACGCCGGGCTGCGGCGTGGACTACGCGATCGCCCGCTGCCTCGCCTACGCGCCGTATTCCGATCTACTATGGTGGGAGACCAGCGAGCCAAACCTGGCCGAGGCCGAGCACTTCGCCAACGAAATGGCCAAACACTTCCCAGGCAAAATGCTCGCCTATAACTGTTCGCCCAGCTTCAACTGGCAGAAGAAGCTGCCGCCCGACAAGATCGCCGAGTTCCAGCGCCTGATCGGGGCGATGGGCTACAAGTTCCAGTTCGTCACCCTGGCCGGCTTCCACAGCCTGAACCATTCGATGTTCAAACTGGCGCACGCCTACAAAAACGGCGGCATGGCAGCGTATTCGGAACTGCAACAGGCTGAATTCGCCTCCGAGGCGCACGGCTACACCGCCACCCGCCATCAACGCGAAGTGGGCGTGAGCTATTTCGACGCGGTGGCGATGGCAATCTCCGGCGGCAAATCCTCCACGACGGCATTCGCTGGAAGCACCGAGGCGGAGCAGTTCCACGACCATGATGCCCCAGCCGCCGCCACGGCCGCAGTTCCATCACCTGTTTGCCATGATCATGATGAAGGTTTGGTTCACGCCCACGAATGGGCCACCAGCGCGCCTCAAACGCGGTAGAGGGCAAACCAACTAAAAAGGGCTAGCGCCACAAGCGCCAGCCCTTTTTCGTTCGCGGTTAAGCGAAGATCACATCTCGGCGTAGCTGCCGTTGTGCCAGATGTAGAACACGTAATCCGAAACAGTCACGTCACCCTTCTTGTCGTAGGAGATCGGACCCAGAACGCTGTCCCACTTGCCGGCCCTGAGAACGTCGGCAACCTTCTTCGGGTCGGTGGTGCCGGCCTTCTCAGCCGCCTCAGCCCAGATCTGCACTGCGGCGTAGGAGTAAAGAACATAGCCCTCGGGATCGATCTTCTTGTCAGCGAATTCCTTCACCACGGCCTGTGCCGACGGACGACGGCGCGGGTCGGACGGGAAGGTCATCATCGTGCCTTCGCCCTGCTCGCCGGAAATCTGCCAGAACTCGTTGGTAACAAGCGCATCGCCGCCCATGACGGAGACGTTCATGCCCTGCTGGCGAGCCTGCTTGATGATCAGGCCGGTCTCGGTGTGATAGCCACCGATATAGATCAGCTCGATGCCGGCCTGCTTCATACGCGAAACAATAGCCGAGTAGTCACGCTCGCCGGGAACATACGCCGAATACAGCGTCTCTTTAAGGCCGCCTTTGTTCATGGTCTTCTTTGTCTCATCAGCCAGGCCTTTGCCGTAGGCGGTGTTGTCGTGCAGGATTGCAACCTTGCGGCCCTTGAATTCCTTGGCGATGTAGGCGCCTGCGACAGCGCCCTGCTGGTCGTCACGGCCGCAGGTGCGGAAAATGTTCCAGCCACCCTCGTCAGTCAGCTTCGGGTTGGTCGAAGCGGGCGTGATCTGCAGGATACTCTCTTCCAGATACACCTTGCTGGCCGGAATTGAGGACGACGAGCAGAAATGCCCGGCCACGAACACCACCTTGTCGGCGGCCATCTTGTTGGCGACCGACACAGCCTGCTTCGGATCACACGCGTCATCGCCGACCAACAGTTCCAGCTTCTTGCCGAGAACGCCGCCCTTGGCATTGATGTCGGCCACCGCCTGCTCGGCACCGGCCTTCAGCTGCGCGCCGAACGTGGCGTTGGACCCCGTGATCGGGCCAGCCGTGCCGATCTTGATCTGAGCCTGGGCCTGAGCAGCGGCGATCACGCCAAGCAGGGCGAGTGCGGCAACGCCGGTGAAAAGAGTGCGTTTCATCATGGTCTGGGGTTCCCCGTTCGCGTTTCTGCGCCGCGCCTCGTGCGTGGCTGGATTGCATGCTAGGCGCATCGGTGCACAGTGGGAAGGGTGCCAGGCAGTGATGGTTATTCCGGCATTACCTCGCCGGAGCCCCCGAATTCCGAGGGGAAATCCTTCAGCTTCGGCAGCCCGTCCCGCATCGGCAGGACGGTTTCGGCATAGTTGATGTGAAGCCCTGGCGAGAACACCAGTGCCGGGAGCGTGGCCGCGAAGACATCCACCAAGCCCAGCGTCGGATGGCGTGTCATCAGGTGGCCGCCGCATCTCGTGCAGTATTGCCGAAGGCTGACCTCGGTTTTCTCATAGGTCGCGATCACATCAGACCCTGCGGTGACCGTCACGGCGTCGGGCTTCCACAGCGTGAAGGCGTTCACCGGTCCGCCGGACCAGGAACGGCACGAGCGGCAATAGCAGTAGCCCATCCCCTCCGGCTCGCCCTCGACCGTCAATTGCACGGCGCCACAAAAGCACGCACCCGAATACGACATGTCCCGCACCCCAATGTTGATCTTAAAAGCGTCACAACATTACGCGAAGAGGCTCGATCAATCCGCCTTTAAAACCTCGCCAGCAAGATAAAGGCTCCCACAGATCAAAATCCGCGCCTGCGGAGCGGCCGGCAATTGCACCAATGCCGAGGCGATCGTGGGTCCCCGGCGGGCGCGACCACCGGATGCCGCGATGATGTCGTCCACCGAAAGCGCCAGATGCTGCCGCGGCTCCGAAACAGCCCAGAGCGTTGTGGCATGTGGCAAAAGCGGGCGCAGGAATTTAGCCGAATCCTTGGCCTTCTTCATGCCGACGATGATATGCAGCGGCTGGTCGGTCCACTGCCGGGCATGTTCAGCCAGCGCCAGGCCGCCGCCAGGATTATGGCCACCATCGAGCCACAGCTCCCACCCCGAGGGAATGGTGGCGGCCAGCCGCCCGGTCAGGCGCTGCAACCGGCCCGGCCATTCGGCACTGCCAACGCCGGTGGCAATCGCCGAAGGAGAGATACCCAGCCCCGACGCCCGGATGGCCGCAACCGCAATGCCTGCATTGTCATGCTGGAACAGGCCGGGCAGGGACGGGAAAGGCAGTTCAAGTGTCCCCGCGCGGTCGACATAGCGCAATCCGGTTTCGGTGGCAGCGATGGTCCAATGTTCGCCGCGCGCCGACAGCGTGGTACGCACCCGTGCGGCCTCGTCGCGAAACACCTGCAACACGGAAGTGGGCTGGGCGCCGGTCACCACCGGCACGCCTGACTTCATGATGCCAGCCTTCTCACCGGCGATGATCTCGATGGTGGGGCCGAGCAGGTCGCGGTGATCCAGCGAGATCGAGGTAATGGCGCAGGCCACCGGCGGCTGCACCACGTTGGTGGCGTCGTGCCGACCGCCCAGTCCCACCTCCAGCACGCAGAGCTCGGCGGGAACGCGGGAGAACAGCAGGAATGCCGCGCCCATCAGCACCTCGAACACCGTGATTGCGGCTCCGTCGTTGACGCGCTCCACCTCGGCCAAAGCGGCTTCCAGCGTGGCGTCATCAACGATCTCGCCAGCGACGCGGATTCGTTCGTTGAACCGCACCAGATGCGGCGAGGTGAACACATGCACCCGCAGCCCAGCCGCCTCGCCGATGGCGCGCAGAAAGGCGCAGGTGCTGCCCTTTCCGTTGGTCCCCGCCACATGGATTACCGGCGGCAACTGCAGTTGCGGATTGCCAAGCTGCTCCAGCAACCGGTCCAGCCGAATGGTGCTGAGATCGATCATCTTCGGATAAAGCGCGTGCAGCCGCTCGATCACCGCTGAAATCCTGGGCTGCAGCCCCGGGTTTGGCGGGTTGTCGCTCACCTCAGGCGGCTTCTTGCATCCGGTTTCGCAGCAGGCCGATCAGGCGCGCCAGCGTCTCGGCCATCGCGTCGCGTCTTACCACCATATCCAGGATGCCGTGCTCCAGCAGATATTCGGCGCGCTGGAAGCCCTCGGGCAGCTTCTCCCGCACCGTCTGCTCGATCACCCGCGCGCCAGCAAAGCCAATCAACGCGCCGGGCTCGGCGATCTGAATGTCGCCCAGCATGGTGAAGCTGGCCGTCACGCCGCCCGTGGTCGGATCCGTCAGCACCGTGATGAACGGTAATTTCGCCTCCTTCACCACGCGCGACGCGATGATGGTGCGCGGCATCTGCATCAGGCTGATGGCGCCTTCCTGCATGCGCGCACCACCGGATGCGGTAAAGATGATCAGTGGCGCATCCTGCAGCACCGCCAGGCGCGCGGCCGCCACGATGCCCTCCCCCACGGCAGCCCCCATCGAGCCCGCCATGAATTCGAACGCCATGACCGCCACCACGGCCGCCTGCCCGCCGATCTTGCCGTGCGCCACCACGATGGCGTCCTCCAGATGGGTGGCCTCGCGCGCCGTCTTCACCCGGTCGGCGTAGCGCTGGCTGTCGCGAAAGCGCAGCGGATCAGCCGGCGCCTTGGGCAATTCCACGCGGGTGAAGCTGTCGGCATCGAAGGTCCAGCGCAGCCGCTCGATGGCGGTGGCCCGCATGTGGTGCCCGCAATTGCTGCAAACCTTTTGGGTCTTCTCCAGCTCCGCATGAAAGATCATCTGCTGGCAGGACGGGCACTGGGTCCAGAGATTTTCCGGCACGTCCCGCCGCCCAAGAAGGGTGCGGATCTTCGGGCGGACATATTCGGTGATCCAGCTCATTGCATCATTCCTAAGCCAAGGCGCGCGCGGTGCGGACCGCCTCGGCAAGTGTCCTTACTTGATCAAGAACCAGGCGCACCGTGTTTGGCCCGGCGCGACCCTGTTCATCCAGACTGCCCGCCAGCGTGTCGAGCAAGGCGGACGCCACCACCGCCGCATCCGCCGCGCGCACAGCGGCCGCGGCCTGGGCCGGGGTGCGCACGCCGAAACCCACGGCCACCGGCAGATCGGTCACCGCGCGGATATGGGGGATGGCCGCTTCCAGTTCATCGGCCGAGGCCGTGCGCGTGCCGGTCACACCAGTGATCGACACGTAATACACGAAGCCCGAACTCCCGTTCAGCACCAGCGGCATGCGCGAATCGTCGGTGGTGGGCGCCACGAGACGAATCACATCCAACCCCCGCGCCGTCGCATACGGCAGCAGCAGATCGGCCTCCTCGCTCGGCAGATCCACCACGATCAGCCCATCCACCCCGGCCGCGGCGGCATCGGTGGTGAAGCGTTCGATGCCATAGCTGTCGATCGGGTTCAGGTAGCCCATCAGCACGATCGGCGTGGTGTCGTCCTCACGGCGGAACTCGCGCACCATCGCCAGGGTGCGGGCCATGGTGGCACCGGCCTTCAGGCCCCGGATTGCCGCAAGCTGCACCGTGGGGCCATCGGCCATCGGATCGGTGAACGGGCAGCCGATCTCGATCAGGTCGGCCCCCGCACCTGGCATGCCGCGCAGAATGGCCATCGAGGTGGCGCTGTCCGGGTCCCAGGCTTCCAGGAACGGAATCAGCGCGCCGCGCCCTTCAGCCTTCAGCGCTGCGAACTTCGCGGCGATGCGGCTCATAGCGTCACCCCCAGGGCAGCCGCGACGGTAAAGATGTCCTTGTCGCCTCGACCGCATAGATTCATCAGGATGATCTCATCCGGGCGCATCCCTGGTGCAATCTTCGCCACATGGGCCAACGCATGCGCCGGCTCCAGCGCCGGAATGATGCCCTCGGACCGGGTGCACATCTGAAACGCCGCCAGCGCCTCGTCATCGGTGGCGGAGACATATTCCACGCGCTTGATGTCGTGCAGCCAGGAATGCTCAGGGCCGATACCGGGATAATCGAGCCCGGCGCTGATCGAATGCGCCTCCTGTATCTGGCCATCCTCGTCCTGCAACAGATAGGTGCGATTGCCATGCAGCACGCCTGGACGTCCCATCGAAAGGCTGGCGGCGTGCTGCTTGGTGTCGACCCCGTGGCCGGCGGCCTCCACACCGATAAGACGCACCTGGGTGTCGTCCAGATAAGGATGAAACAGCCCCATCGCGTTCGACCCGCCGCCGATGCAGGCCACCGCCACATCCGGCAGCCGCCCCTCGGCCGCGCGCATCTGCACCTTCGATTCCTCGCCGATCACCGACTGGAAATCGCGCACCATCATAGGGTAAGGGTGCGGCCCGGCCACGGTGCCGATGATGTAGAACGTATCGT
>JAYTHH010000385.1:0-3160 GCA_043732745.1 Rhodospirillales bacterium | reverse complement strand
GAATGACGAGTGGACCGTGCAAAGAGCACGTTACATGACGCTGGAAACCATCGCGCCGCTGAGCGATGATGTCGCCGTCAGCCTGCCGCCTCTGGCAGATTGATCAAGCAGCTAACCTTGCTCAGCAACGCCGCTGCTACACCACGACTTGGGACATGATCATCGCAACTCGCTACGAGCAAACTCCTCGTGCATTCCTATCCATGTTGTCCATCATCAGCGCATTCATCTGGACACGATGAATGTCAACGCGCTTTAGGGCTTGGGATCGATTTTCCCCGTTCAGTTCGAGGCGGCAGCCCAGCGGACAGCGCTCGCGGCAAAAACACCGAAACGCTTTCCTGCTGCGCGACGGGACAGCCCTCCAGCAACCGCAGAAACAAGCCTGGACTGAAGGTCGACGGAAAGCGGTTTGCCCATACACGCTGGCCTCCTGCCCAGCACATACGGTGAATCACATTATGGTCGCGTCGGGGAATGCCCTCCGATACACATCAGATGGATTTCGCTCTCGGAGGAGCAGTAGCGTTACCCGTCATCGGCAGGCCACTGGGATCGGGGATCACCGCTTTGGATTCGAGGCCGAAAATGTCATCATCCTTACCGCGCATCGATGATCGATTGAAAATCGTATGGCGTTGCCGCGGACTGCACATTTGAAGGATGTCCAATGAGTTTCTCTGATCTTCAAAGCCGTATATCCGCAGTCAACGACGTACTTTGCGCCGGCTCCTTGCTCGTTTGGGACAGCCGCACAATGATGCCGCCCGGCGGGGCTATCAGCCGGAGCCGGCAGATTGCAACGCTCGCGGGTCTGGGTCGCGACCTGTTGGTGGCCGATGCGACGCTTAAAGCGCTGGATGGCGCCGAGCGGGAAGTTGCCGCCCTGGACGACACACATCCGGATCGTCGCACGGTGGCCGCGGTGCGTTTTGCCTGCGATTTTCACCGCCGCATCCCGCAATCGCTGATGGCGCGCCGCGCCGCGGCGCGCGGCCTTGCCAATGCGGCCTGGGTGACAGCCCGCGCCAACAATGATTTTACGCAGTTTGCCCCCTATTTAGAGACCAACATCGCCTTGGCCCGCGAATATGCGGATGCCGCGGGCTGGCGGGACCACCCTTACGACGCGTTGCTACAGCTTTATGAGCCCGGCGAAACACTGGCGAGCCTGCGGGCACTGTTCGCCCACCTGACTGCGGGACAGGCGCCAATCTTTAAAGCCGCGATGGCGCGCCCGTCACGCAGCGACTTCCTGCACCGGCACTTCGACGAAGCCACGCAGCGCCAAATGTCGCAACGCTTTGCCGAAAAACTTGGCTATGATTTGGGTCGCGGCCGGCTGGACACCACGGTGCACCCGTTCGAGGTGTCGTTCACCCGCGACGATGTGCGCATCACCACCCGCACCCGGCCAAATGCGCTGATGCCCGCCTTGTTCGGAGCGATGCACGAGACCGGGCATGCGCTCTACGAGCAGAATATCGATCCGATCTATACGAGCACGGCATTGGCGACCGATCTGGTTGGTCTCTATGCCGTGGGCGGGACCAGCTTCGGCGCCCATGAGTCGCAGTCACGACTTTGGGAAAATCATGTCGGCCGCAGCCGTTCGTTCTGGGATCGGCATTTTGATGAGCTGCAATCAGCGTTTCCCGAAGCCCTCGGCGATGTCGATACCGCAGGGTTTCACGTCGCCATCAACGGCGTGCGTCCGGGGTTCATCCGTACCGAGGCGGATGAACTGACCTATGATTCACACATCATGCTGCGGGTGGAACTTGAGGCAGCCCTCATCGACGGCAGTCTGGCGGTGGCGGACATTCCGGCCGCCTGGGCGGCGGCGATGCAGGAGCGGCTGGGCGTTGAGGTTCGCGACGATTCGAACGGATGCCTACAGGACATTCATTGGTCGTCCGGCATGATCGGCTCGTTCTGCAGCTACACCATTGGTAACGTGATGGCCGCGCAATTGTTCGAGGCTGCACGTGTCCAGGTTCCGGGGCTTAACGAAGCATTGGCGCGGGGTGAACTGGCACCACTGGCAGATTGGCTGCGCGAGAATGTCTGGCGGCATGGGCGACGCTTCACGCGCGACGAGATCCTGCTACGCGCCACTGGTAGCACGCTCAGCCCATCGGCGTATCTGGCCTATCTCTCTGAGAAATTCATGAAATCGGCAGTGTAGATTTATGCCTCATTATTTATAGGCTTTGGCGAGTGCCTGCGTTCCCTCCTGCGACAGCCCGGCGTCAACCAGTGCGGAATATTGCGCGAGAGCGGTCTTGAGCCCTTTGAGGTCCATACCCCGCGCCTGGCTTTCGTCGCGTGCGATCGTCATGTCCTTCACGAAATGCTGGATCATGAAGCCGGGCGCGAAATCGCCTTTGAGGATGAGGGGGCCGAGCGCGGAGAGCAGAAAGCTTGCGGCCGCGCCAGTCCCGATCGATTGTAGGACTTTCGCCGGGTCGAGCCCTGCCGTCACGGCGTAGGCAAGTCCTTCAGCGACGCCCAGCATGTTTCCTGCGATCACGATCTGGTTGCTCATCTTGGTGTGCTGTCCCGCGCCTGGTCCGCCTTGCAGCACGATGTTGGCGCCCATCACCTGCAGCACCGGCAGGGCTGTCACGAAGGTGGCGTCGTCGCCGCCCACCATGATCGAGAGCTTCGCATTCTGCGCGCCGGCGGGCCCGCCGGAGACCGGCGCATCCAGCGCACCAAGACCGCGCGATGCCGCCTCTGCTGCGATGCGCACGGCAAGCGTTGGAGTGGAAGTCGTCATGTCGATCAACATGCTGTTCGGACGTATTCGGCCCAACAGTCCGCCTGCGCCCAAATAAAGCTGTTCCACATCGCTCGGCAGCCCGACCATGGTGATGACGATATCCGCCATCGCCGCCGCTTCGGCGGGCTCGTCGTGCCAGATCCCGCCGGCCGCGATCTGCCGGACAGCCTTGGCCTTGGTGCGCGAATGCAGGTGCACCGTATAGCCCGCAGCCAGCAGATGGCCGGCCATCGGGCCACCCATGATCCCCAGGCCGATAAAGGCCAATATCGGCAGGTTCGAGGTGGTCATGATGTCGCGTCCTTGAGCAATGCGTGAATGGCCATGGGAGACATCGGCTGGCGCTCCAGCCGGACGCCGAACGGCGCCAGGGCA
>JAYTHH010000384.1:0-3168 GCA_043732745.1 Rhodospirillales bacterium | reverse complement strand
TCCTCGGCGCCACCGCCGTTCCGCAGCTTTCAGACATCATCCGCTGTCGAAGCCAACCCGCCTGACGAGGTAGCTACCCCAGGTTTTGCCCCGGTTACTGGATGGCAAGCTAACTCATTGATATTGCTGTATCAGTGAATCCTTAAAACCAAGGACTCCAGGCCAGATCCACAGCTACGTATAATTGCGCCTAAAAATAGTCTCCTAAGTGAAAATTTCTCCTTAGAGGATGTGGGATGAGTAAGCGAGACGCCACCCATCACTGAACGAGCCTAACCCACCATCTCTGGAAACAACCCCCCCAAACCCTTCGCACTCGCATCACACCGCCCACGCTCGGTAATCAACCCTGTCACCAACCGCGCCGGTGTCACATCGAACGCGGGGTTCGCAGCCGGACTTCCCGTCGGCACCACCCGCACCGTCGCCAAAGCCCCATCCAACCCCCGCCCCGTAATCGTCGTCACCTCCGAAGCCGCCCGCTCCTCGATCGGAATCTCCGTCACCCCATCCGACACCGTCCAGTCGATCGTCGACGAAGGAAACCCGACCCAGAAAGGCACGTCGTTGTCCCGCGCCGCCAGCGCCTTCAGATACGTGCCGACCTTGTTCGCCACATCGCCGATCCGCGTCACCCGGTCGGAGCCAACGATCACCATGTCGACCTGGCCATGCTGCATCAGATGACCTCCCGCATTGTCCGTAATTACCGTATGCGGCACGCCATGCTTGCCGAGCTCAAACGCTGTCAAAAACGCGCCCTGGTTGCGCGGCCGCGTCTCGTCCACCCACACATGCAGGTCGACCTTCTGCTCGAACGCCTTGTAGATGGGCGCCAGCGCCGTGCCCCAATCCACCGTCGCCAACCATCCTGCATTGCAATGCGTCAGCAGGTTCACTCGCCGGCCCGTGCGTTCGGCAATCTCCGCGATCAACGGTGCGCCATGATCGCCGATCGCCTCGCACATCGCCGCATCCTCGTCGGCAATCGCCTGCGCCTCTTCATACGCAGCGGCCACCCGCGCAAGGGACGCCAATGGACGCAGCCGCGCCAACATCCGGCTCACCGCCCAACGCAGATTGATCGCCGTCGGCCGCGTCTCGGCCAGCATGGCGCAATCCCGCTCCATCGCGGCGTCGGTTGCATCCGCCCGCAGCGCCAGCGCCACGCCATAGGCCGCCACCGCGCCGATCAGCGGCGCGCCCCGCACCTGCATCGAGCGGATGGCATGGGCAATCCCCGCCACATCCGTCAGGCGAACAGTATCCACCGACCAAGGCAATTTCGTCTGGTCGATGATCCGCACCGACCAGTTGTCCTGCGGGTCCACCCACACGCTCCGATAGGGTGTGCCGTCGATCTTCATCGTCTTATGGTCCTCAGATCCGCTGGTGCAGCACGCACACAAGCGTAAAAAGCCGTCGCGCGGTTTCGAAATCGATCGTCACCTTGCCGGCCAGCCGATCGGTCATCAAGGTCGCACCCTCGTTGTGCAGGCCGCGCCGTCCCATGTCGATCGCTTGAATTCGCGCCTCGCGGCCTTCCTCGACAGCCTTGATGTAGCTGTCCACCAGCATCTGGTAATCTTTGATCAGCCCACGAAACGGCCCCAGCGCCAAGGCGATGGTCCGCAGCGGATCGGCGTTCTCTGGCCGCTCCGCCACCCGGCGGATATCGAACACCAGCCGTCCCTCCTGGATCGACAAGGTCAGCGAATAAGGCCCGTCCTCCACGCCCACCGGAGAAAAGCTGTTCTCCGCCTGCAGATCCGCCACCGCCTGCGCCCGATCGGCCTCTAGAATGGGCGAAAGCCGGGTAAGAGCCTCGCCCACCAAAGCGATATGCGCCAGTTGTGACGCCTGATCAGGCATCGGTGTCCGCCCGCACCAAGCCCAGGCGCAGCATCAACGCCACCGTGGCGCCCTTGATCGGCCGCAGCAGCCCCAGGCACAGAAGCGCCGTCACAGGCAGCCAGATCGCCGCCTGCACGATGTCAGAAAACCCATAGGCGCGATCGACCACCAGCATCAGCGGCACCACGATGTGCGCCACCACGAGGATGGTAAAATACGGCGGCACATCATCCGCCCGAATGCGACTCAGCGGTGCACCGCAGGCCTTGCAGTCATCGGCGACGCGCAGATAACCGGAAAACAGCTTGGTGGTGCCGCAGGCCGGGCAGGTGCACATGAGCCCGCGCAGCAACGCGGTGCCGAACGCCGGCACTGGCCAGGCCGGCACCTTGGCGGCCCGGTCTGGCTGCCAGACGACTGTTTGCGGTGCGATCACGCTGGGCAGGTTGTCCATGAGAGGTTTCTTCCTACAGTTGCCGGCAAGCGCCGCGCCGATTTGACGCATTGAGCATGAATATGGTGTGTGCGATGCAGCATTACTTGCGCGTGTGCCGACAGTCGATCAAGACTCCTGTGCATGGCACGTATCCTGTTTCTCAATCCGAACGCCAACACCGCCTGCGGTGCCGGCATCTCCGAAGCGCTCGACCGGTTCCGCATCAACGGTGGCCCCGTCATCGACGTGATCTCCCTGGCCAATGGCCCCCCCGCCATCGTCTCCTGGCGGGACTGGCATAACGCGGTAGAGCCCCTCTGCCAGGCCGTCACGCGGGAGGCCGCCGATTTCTACGTCGTCGCCTGTGCCTCCGACCCCGGCATCGAGGCCGTCCAGGCCGAAACGTCGGCGCCGGTGCTGGGCGCATTCCGTGCTGCCGTCTCCGTCGCCGCCGGCATCGGCCGCTTTGGCGTCATCGCGCTCGCCGAGGCCTCCAAAGCCCGCCACCTCATGGCCCTGCGCACGATCGGCCTCGAACAACGGCTGGCCGGCGAAATCGCCATGAACCTGTCCATCCCTGAACTGCTCGAACCCACCGGCGCCCGCGACGCTCTGATCAGCACCGCCCGCTTGCTGGCAGGGCAGGGGGCCCAGGCCATCATTCTTGGCTGCACCGGCATGGCGCATCACCGCGCTGCTATCGCCTCAGCTTGCGGCCTTCCGGTCATCGACCCTTGTCAGGCCGCCGCTGGTATCTCTCTGGCCCGGCTCTAGCAGCTTGTCGGATTCACACACCCCGGCAAATGTTGCAAACTGCGTTCATGGCAACCTTTGTCCCTTATGATCGCTCGCAAGCCTTCCTCCTGCCGCCGGACCTG
>JAYTHH010000383.1:0-10415 GCA_043732745.1 Rhodospirillales bacterium | reverse complement strand
GGTGGTTCATGTCTCCGGCTGCGCCAAAGGCTGCGCGCATCCCGGCCCGGCGGCGATCACCTTGGTGGGTGAGGCCGGGCGCTACAATTTGGTCGTCGATGGGCGCGCGGATGCGGTGCCGGTGCGGCGTGGGCTCGATCTCGCTGCCGCCTTCGAAATTCTGGAAGCCGCACGCCCATGAGCCGATACGACTACGAACACGACGGTGCTGCGATCTACGCGCGCTCGTTCGCCACCATCCGCGCCGAGGCGGATCTTGCGCGGTTTACCGAGATCGAGGCCCGCGTGGCCGTGCGCATCATCCATGCCTGCGGCATGGTGGAGGTGGCGCGCGACCTGGTGTTCTCGCCCGATTTCGCCGTTGCCGCCCGCAGCGCGCTGCACGAAGGAAAGCCGGTGCTGTGCGATGCCAAGATGGTGGCGCACGGCATCACCCGGGCGCGGCTTCCCTGTGCCAACGACGTGATCTGCACCTTGGCCGACGCCGACGTGCCGGCGCTGGCGCGTGCGATCGGCAACACGCGTTCGGCGGCTGCGATGCATCTTTGGGGCGACCGGATGAGCGGCGCGCTGGTGGCGATCGGCAACGCGCCCACTGCCCTGTTCCACCTGCTGGAGCTTCTCGATGACGGCGCGGCGCCCCCGGCGGCGGTGATCGGGCTGCCTGTGGGCTTCGTGGGGGCCGCCGAATCGAAGGCGGCCCTGGCCGGGTTCGGCATTCCCTTTCTGACTTTGCACGGACGGCGCGGCGGCAGTGCCATGACGGTGGCCGCCGTCAACGCGCTGGCGAGCGACATCGAATGACCGGCGTTCTGCATGTGGTGGGCGTGGGCCCCGGCGATCCGGAGCTGATGACCATGCGCGCTGTGCGGGTGATCGGTGCTTCGCCGGTGGTGGCGCATTTCTGCAAGGGCGGAAGGGCTGGCCATGCGCGCTCGGTGGCCTGGGCGCATGTGGCGGCAACGGCCATCGAGCTGCGCTTTGCGTATCCGTTCACCACCGAAATCTCCGTGGCCGACCCGCGCTATCCTTCTCAAATGGCGATCTTTTATGAGAAGTGCGCCGAGGTGTTGTCGGCCCATCTCACGGACGGCCGCGACGTGGCGCTGATCTGCGAGGGCGACCCGTTCTTCTATGGCTCGGCGATGTATCTCTATGACCGCCTCCGCGCCCGCCACCCCGTGCAGGTGACGCCGGGGGTAACGGGCATGAGTGGCAGCTGGTCGCGTGCGGGGACGCCGATGACGCATGGCGACGACGTGCTGGCGATTTTGCCCGGCACGCTGCCCCTGGACGAACTCGTTGGTCGGCTGGGGGCATGCGACGCCGCCGTGATCATGAAGCTCGGCAGCAACCTGCCCAAGATCCGCGTGGCACTGGACCGGGCCGGGCTCACGGCGCGCGCCATCTATGTCGAGCGCGCCACCATGGCGGGCGAGATCATTGTGCCGTTCGCCGATCTCGACCGGGACAAGGTGCCGTATTTTGCTCTCGTGCTCATTCCCGGGCGGCAAGGGCCACGATGAGGGGGCGATTGGTGGTTGTCGGGCTCGGCCCCGGTTCGGCGGGGCTTCGCACGCCGGAGGCCGATGCGTCGTTGGCTGAGGCCACGGATATCATCGGCTATGGCCCGTATGTGGACCGCGTGGCACTCGGCCCGGGCCAGCGGAGCCATAAGTCGGACAATCGCGTGGAGCTGGATCGCGCGCGGCATGCGCTGGAACTGGCCATGCAGGGCGCTATTGTGGCCGTGGTGTCGTCTGGCGATGCCGGCGTGTTCGCCATGGCGAGCGCGGTGTTCGAGGCGATCGAGCATGGGCCGGCCGAATGGCGCGCGGTCGATGTTTCGGTGATCCCCGGGATATCGGCGATGTTCGCCGCTGCCGCCCGGCTGGGGGCGCCGCTGGGCCATGATTTCTGCGCCATCTCACTGTCCGACAACCTCAAGCCCTGGCCTCTCGTGTGCCGCAGAGTGCGCCTGGCCGCCGAAGCCGGCTTTGTGATGGCGCTCTACAACGCCCGATCCCAGCGGCGGCCGGATCGGTTGGGCGAGGTGTTTGCGATTTTGCGCGAGACCTTGGCGCCTGCCACGATCGTGGCGTTCGCGACCGCCGTCAGCCGTGCGGATGAGCGCATCGTCATCACCACGCTGGGCGAGGCCGAGCCCACCGAGGCGGACATGCGCACCTTGGTGCTGATCGGCTCGCCCGACACGCGCCGGATTGACCGGATCGGCGCACCGCCCTTCATCTACAGCCCTCGTTCGGTTCCGGCATGAGCGATCATCCAGGCCTGGGCTGCCGCCACGTCCTCCACGCTCTCGACACCGTCCAGCGGCTCGGGGCGGTCGATCATAATGACAGCAACGCTGCAGAGTCGCGCGGCTTCGAGCTTGGCTGCGGTGGCCGTGCCGCCGGAATTCTTGGTGACGAGGACCGAAATCCGCGACGTGCGAAGCAGCGCCAGCTCGTCCTCCAGCTGGAACGGGCCGCGCGCGGCGATCACCTCGCAATCGGGCGGCAGGCTTGCTGGCTCCGGCGGATCGACACTGCGCACGATGTAATGATGCCAGGGCGCCTGCTGGAACGCGGCGAGATCCTTCTGGCCGATGGTCAGCAGGACGCGACGCGGCGTGGCTCCCAATTCTTGCGCCGCCTGGGCCATATCGGGCACGCGCAGCCACGCATCGCCGGCCATTTGCTGCCAGCCCGGCCGGCGCATCGCGAGCAGATCGATTCCGGCCAAATGGGCCGCTTCGGCCGCATTGCGTTTCATTTGGGCCGCGAAGGGATGCGTGGCATCGATCATCAGCCGATAGCCACCTTCTCGCAGGAACATCGCCAGCCCTCGCGCGCCGCCGAACCCACCGACGCGATACGGGATCGGCGGCGGGCGCGGCGCGCGTGTGGTGCCGGCGAACGACAGCATCGCGTCGAATTCCAGCCGGTCCACCAGCCAGGCGGCCAGTGCCGAGGCCTCGGTGGTGCCGCCGAGAATGAGCAGTTTCGTCACGCGCATCTCCCCCAAGGCGCCGGTATAATTCCGGTATGAAGCCGTATCTGTCCATCATCGGCATCGGCGAGGACGGCGTCGATGGCCTGTCTGTAGAGGCACGTGGGCTGATCGCCGGGGCGAGCCTGGTGATTGGCGGCAGCCGGCATCTGGCACTCGCAGGCGGGTTGATCGCGGGCGCGAGGGCCGTCTGGCCGAAACCAATCATGGATGCCGTGCGGCTTATTCTGGCCGAGGCGCCGCTTCCGGTGGTGGTGCTGGCCTCCGGCGACCCGTTCTGCTTCGGCGTGGGGCCGATGCTGGCGCAGGCCCTGCCGGACGGCGCTTGGCGCTGCCTGCCGGGGATCTCATCACTGTCGTTTGCATGCGCCCGTCTTGGTTGGGCGTTGCAGGACACCGAGGTGATCTCGTTCTGTGGCCGGCCAGTGGCGGCGATGTTGGCGGGCCTGGCACCGAACCGCCGCGTTCTGGCGCTGTCGGAGGACGAGGCCACCCCCGGCCTGGTCGCTGCGTTGCTCACCGAGCACGGGTTTGGCGCGAGCGAGATCATTCTGTTGGAAGCGCTTGGCGGTCCACAGGAGCGGGTCAGCCGGCACACCGCAGCGCGTTTCGTGGCGCCGGACACGAACCGGCTCAACCTGTTGGCCATCACGCTGCACGCCGTGCCAGGCACCCAAATCCTGCCGCGTCTTGCCGGCCTGCCCGATGATGCCTTCGCGCATGACGGCCAGATCACCAAGCGCGAAATCCGCGCCGCCACGCTGGCCGGCTTGGCCCCCATGCCGGGCGATCTGCTGTGGGACATCGGCACCGGCTCCGGCTCCATCGCCATCGAATGGATGCGCGCCCACCCCTCCAACCGCGCCGTGGCGTTGGACCGCCGGCCCGATCGGCTGGCGCGGGCCGCGGCCAATGCCGGCACACTCGGCGTGCCTGCCCTTGAATGCATCAAGGGCAGTGCGCCCGAAGCCCTGGCTGGCCTGCCGCCGCCCGATGCCATCTTCATCGGCGGCGGCGCGCAAATCCCTGGTGTGATCGACACGTGCTGGTCAGCTCTTCGCACGGGCGGACGCATGGTGATCAACGCGGTGACCATCGAGACCGAGGCGGTGCTGTTCGACGCGTGGCACCAGCACGGCGGCAGTCTGATCCGGATCGGGGTGGAGCGGCTGGTCGAGGTCGGTCGCATGCATGGATACCGGCCGGCCATGACCATCACCCAATGGGCGGCGCGCAAGCCATGAACAAGACTGCGCCAGACGTGCATCAGGACACCATCGCCGGGCTCGGCTGTCGGGCTGGCGCATCCGCCACGGATATCATCGCCGTGCTTCACGAGGCCGAGGCGCGTGCGGATCGACGCGCCATTGCCCTTGCCATTCCCGCCTTCAAATTGAGGGAACCCGGTTTGAACGAAGCTGCTGCCCTGCTTGGCCTGCCCCTGATCCTGATCGACGATACGGCCCTCGCCGCCGTCCAATGGCTGTGCGTTACGCACTCCGCCACGGTCGCCGCCCATACCGGCCATGCCAGCATCGCCGAGGCTGCGGCACTGGCCGCGTGCGGCCCCGGCGCCACGCTTCGCCTGCCCCGCATCACCCATCCGACCGCCACCTGCGCGCTCGCCGACCGTGTAGGACCATCGGCATGACCGTGCATTTCATCGGCGCCGGGCCGGGCGCCGCCGATCTTCTCACCCTGCGTGGCCGCGACCTACTGGCGGCCTGCGATGTATGCCTCTACGCCGGGTCCATCGTGCCGAAGGCGATGCTGGCGCATTGCAAGCCGGGCGCATGTCTCATCGACACCGCGCCGCTGTCGCTCGACCAGATCGAGGCGGAATATGTTCAGGCCCACCAGCGCGGCCACGATGTGGCGCGGCTGCATTCGGGCGATCTGTCGATCTACAGCGCGGTGGCCGAGCAGATCCGCCGGCTGAAGCAGCACGCCATTCCCTACACGCTCACCCCGGGGGTGCCCGCTTTCGCCGCTGCCGCTGCGGCGCTCGGCTGCGAGCTGACCTTGCCTGAAGTGGTGCAGAGCCTTGTTCTGACGCGCATTTCCGGCCGCGCCTCCGCCATGCCACCGCGCGAGACACTTGCCGCCTTTGCCGCCACCGGTGCCACGCTCGCCATTCATCTTGCCATCCATGCGCTCGATCGTATCGTCGAGATCTTAACGCCGCATTACGGCGCAGACTGCCCGGTCGCGATCGTCGCGCGCGCGACCTGGCCGGACGAGCACATCCTGCGCGGCACGCTTGCCAGCATCGGCAGGCAATTCGCCGAACACCCGTCCGAGCGCACCGCGCTGGTGCTGGTGGGCCCGGCCCTCGCAGCCACCCTCGAATCGACCGATTTCAACGAAAGTGCGCTGTACAACGCCGATTACGTCAGGCGATTCCGTTCATGACCGGGCGCGAAATCCGCCTGCCCCACCAGCACGCCGGTACTGTCGAACACCAGCACTTCAACGGCGATATCGGTGCGTCCCAGCGCCTCGGCGGCGACGTCTCGCGCCTGGCGGGCGACGGCGTCCCCCAGGCCCAGACCCTCGGCGAGCACGAAGGCGGCGGCGGCGGTGTTGGCATGGACGATGCCCTGAACCACCGCGTCACCGGCGCCGAGGCCTTCGGCAAAGCCGGCAAGTGCCGCCATATCGACCGCGCCACGCCGCGAATGCAGGTCCAGCCGCCCCTGCGCAAGCTTGGTGATCTTGCCGATGCCGCCAGCCACCGTGACGCGGGCCAGCGGATGCGCACGGATGTATTTCAGCATGCCGCCGACGAAATCGCCCATGTCGATCAGCGCCATCTCGGGCAGGCCGTGGAAGGCCTGCACCGCTTCCTCGGAATTGCGCCCCGTGGCGCCGGCCACGTGCGACAGCCCCGCGGCGCGCGCCACGTCCACACCGCGATGGATCGAATGGATCCAGGCGGCGCAGGAAAACGGCACCACCACGCCGGTGGTACCCAGGATCGACAGGCCGCCGACGATGCCGAGCCGCCCGTTCAAGGTGTGTTCGGCGATGCTGATGCCGTCGGGGATGGAGATTTCCACGACGACGTCGCAGGGAATTCCATACAATACGGCAACCTCAGCCAGTGCTGCGGCAATCATCTGGCGCGGCACCGGGTTGATGGCTGGCTCGCCCGGCGGGATCGGCAGGCCCTCACGCGTGACGGTTCCCACACCCTCGCCGGCGCGGAATGCCACGCCGCTGCCGGGCGGGGCGCGCCAGACGGTGGCTCGGATCAACGCGCCGTGGGTGACGTCCGGATCGTCGCCAGCGTCCTTCACCACGCCGGCCATGGCGCGGTCGGCTTGCAGACGGGTTTCGGCGATGGAAAAAGCCACGGTCTGGCCGCGCGGCAGCACGATCTCCACCGGATCGGGGAACTCGCCGGCGAGCAGCCCGCACAACGCCGCCTTGGCCGCGGCGGTGGCGCAGGCGCCGGTGGTCCAGCCGTAGCGAAGCGCGGGCTTTGTCTGCATAGCTTCCTATATAGGTCTGGGCGCGCCGGCTGTCATAGGCGGCCAGCATGACGCGGGCGCTTATCATCGGTGCGCCGCGCAGCGGGTCGGGCAAGACCACCATAACCCTGGCCTTGCTGGCCGCGTTGCGCCGGCGCGGCGTGGGGGTGCGGGCTGGGAAGTCGGGGCCTGATTATATCGACCCGGCGTTTCATGCCGCGGCGTCTGGCACGCCTGGCGTCAATCTGGACAGTTGGGCGATGGCGCCTGAACTGTTGGCCGCCACCGCGTTCAATGCGTCGTCCGGCAGCGAGATCTTTGTCATTGAATCCTCGATGGGGCTGTTCGACGGGATTGCCGGCGATGCTGGCCGCACCGGCGCTGCGGCCGATCTTGCGGCGCGGTTTCGACTGCCGGTGGTATTGGTGCTGGATGTGTCCGGCCAGTCGCAATCGGCCGCTGCGGTGGCGCGCGGGTTTGCCTTGCATGATGCCGGCGTGCGGATTGCCGGCGTAATTCTCAATCAGGTTGCCAGTCCGCGGCATCACGAGGGCGTTGCAACGGCGATGGCGGCTATTGGGCTTCCGATCCTTGGCGCGTTTCCCCGCGATGGCACGCTGACTTTGCCCGAGCGGCATCTGGGGTTGATCCAGGCCGACGAGCACGCCGATCTCGATGCCCGTCTGTCCCGGTTGGCCGATGCCGCCGAGGCGCATCTGGATATCGACGCGATCCTGGCCTGCGCTGCAGATTTCGCGCCCGAGGCCACAGCCCGCGCGGCTTTACCACCACCGGGGCAGCGTATCGCGTTGGCGAAGGATGCTGCGTTCAGCTTCATCTATCCGCATCTGCTGCAGGGCTGGCGCAATGCCGGCGCCGAAATTCATCCGTTTTCTCCGCTCGGGGGTGAAGCGCCTGGGGCTGGTTGCGATGTGTGCTGGCTTCCCGGCGGATATCCGGAGCTTCATGCCGCCGGCCTCGCAGGGGCCACCGATTTTTGGGATGGACTGCGGCAATTCGCCCGCACACGGCCGGTGCATGGTGAATGCGGTGGCTACATGGTGCTTGGCGCGTTTCTGGAAGATGCTGATGGGGTCAGCCACCAAATGGCCGGCCTGCTGTCTCACACGACATCGTACCGCAAGCGCAAGCTACATCTGGGGTATCGTGAGGCCACGCTGCAGGCTGCGTCTGTGCTTGGCAGCCTGGGTTCTCGGCTGCGTGGCCATGAGTTCCACTATGCCAGCGTGACCGATCCGGGGACTGACGATCCGTTCTCTAGCGTGACGGATGGGCTGGGTCGGCCGCTCGGCGCCGATGGCGGGCGGCGCGGTGCGGTCAGCGGCACGTTCTTTCACGCCATCGCGCAAGCCTGAGGCAACATGACCAGCTTCGACAAGCTTATGACCCTAAGCGCGATGTGCGTGAATTTGCCCGCGGGCGATCACGCCGCCGCCGAGGCCGTGCGCTCCCGGCAGAGCATTTTGACGAAGCCTGAGGGCAGCCTGGGCCGTCTGGAAGAAGCCTGCGCCTGGCTGGCGACATGGCAACGGCGCGAGATGCCGCGTCTCGATCGGATCGGCATTTTGATCTTCGCGGGCAATCATGGCGTGGTGATCAAGGGCGTGTCGCCGTTTCCGCCATCGGTCACGGGCCAGATGGTGGGCAACTTCGCCAACGGTGGTGCCGCCATCAACCAGCTTGCCGGCGTGGCGGGGGCGGCGCTGCGCGTGGTGCCGTTGTCGCTGGATACGCCGAGCACGGATTTCACCATTGCCCCGGCCATGACGGAGCGGCAGTTTCTCGACTCCGTGGCCATCGGGTTTGACGCGGTTAATCCCGAAACCGATCTGCTGTGCCTTGGTGAAATGGGCATCGGCAACACCACGTCCGCCGCGGCGCTCGCGGCTGCGCTGTTTGGTGGCGGTGGCCTGGAGTGGGCCGGGCGCGGCACCGGGATCGACGATGCCGGGCTGGTGCGCAAGATTGCGGCAATCGATGCAGGCCTGGCACTGCATGCCACCGGCGATGCGCTGGAGGTGGCACGCGGGTTGGGCGGGTTCGAGCTGGCTGCGATTTTGGGCGCCACCATCGCCGCCCGCACGTATGGAATCCCGGTGGTGCTGGACGGCTTCGTCTGCACCGCCGCCGCCGCACCGCTGGCGGTGCTGGCACCCGGCGGACTGGACCATGCCATGATCGCCCATCAATCCGCCGAAGCCGGGCACCGCGCGTTGGCGGCGGCGCTTGGCAAACGGCCCTTGCTGGATCTGGACATGCGCCTGGGCGAGGGCTCGGGCGCGGCCGTTGCCGCTTTGGTGCTGCGGGCCGCCATTGCGTGTCATACGGGCATGGCGACCTTTGCCGAAGCCGCTGTGTCCGGCCCCGCGTGAGCGAGCGTCTTCGCCAGTTCGCCGCGGCAACCGGCCTGCTCACGCGGTTGCCGATCTGGCGGCTGGTGCCACAGTCGCCTGCCAAGTTTGCGGCCAGCGTCTGGGCCTATCCGATTGTGGGCGCCATGGTCGGCGGCATCGGCGCAGGGCTTTACGCGGTGTGCTGGCGGCTTGGCCTGCCGCCGGTGCTTGGTGCGATCTGGGCCTTGGCCGGGATGCTGCTCACCACCGGGGCGCTGCACGAAGACGGGCTGGCGGACACTGCCGATGGGCTTGGCGGCGGTGGCACCGCGGAACGCAAGCTCGCCATCATGCGCGACAGCCGGATCGGAAGTTTTGCCGCTCTGGCCTTGATCGCCGCCATGACCGCGCGCGGTGCCGCGATCGCGCTGATCGCCTCGCCGGTGACGGTGGCCGTCGCGCTGGTCGTCGCCGGCGCGCTGTCCCGCGCTGGGATGATCGTGGCGCTGCTTGCCTGCCCACCCGCGCGCCGCGATGGGATGGCCGCGGGGCTTGCGAAGGTGCCCCACGCGGAGGCGGCCGTCGGGCTTGGCGTGGCCGCGCTGTTGGTCATTCTCCTGGTGCCGGCCTCATCCGCGACGATCGCACTCGCCCTTACCGCAGGCATTGGGGTTGGCGCTGCCGCATTCGCAAAGCGGCAGATCGGCGGGCATACCGGTGATATCCTGGGCGCCACGGCTATTGTCGTCGAATGCGTGGTGCTCAGCCTGCTGGCGCAGTGATCATCTCCACACCGCCGATCGGCATCGATGGCGCCAGGAGATCCACCTTCGCGCCGGTCAGCAGCGGCCGGAGTACCTTCAGCGGGCCGCCATGCGCGACCACGACGCAGGCTTCGCCGCGCGCCACGATGTCGCGGTGAAAGGCTGAGACGCGTGCCACGAGGTCGGCGCCGCTCTCGCCGCCTGGGGGAGTAAAGCCGAGCACGTCGGCGGCCCAGAGGTCCAGCGCGTCGCGGGGGATTTCGTTCCAGGACAGGCCTTCCCAGGCGCCAAAATTCATTTCCATCAGGCGTATGTCGTGTTGCAGAGGCGCCCCAACGGCGTGGCTAAGCGTGCGTGCCATGGCCTGGCAACGCAGCGCCGGGCTTGACCATATGCAGGCGGGCGCGAAGGATCGAAGAACGTGCACCACCGCCTCGATCTGCGCTGCCGCATCGGCATGCAACGCGAGGTCCAAACGGCCGTAGCAGATCCCGGGCGCCACAAGTGGCCGCGGATGCCGAACCAGAGCCACGCGAATCTGACGATTCACTTCCCGTTACCCTTTAGCTGCCATATCGGGCACATTCGACCAAAAACGGGAGAGCATCCATGCCGCGACGGGAAGAGCTGACGAAGTCCTCGCTTGTTCAGGACGTGGCAGCCCTTGCGGCACCCGCACTTCCCGACGCCGGCACCGCGACCCGCTTTACCGAGGCGCTGCTGCATCATGCCGCCACGACCGAGCTGGAACGGCGCAGCCCGGCGGACCTTGCCTTGATGGTGCAGGACATGTGGCAGTTTGCCGCAAAGCG
>JAYTHH010000382.1:0-3177 GCA_043732745.1 Rhodospirillales bacterium | reverse complement strand
TACGACGATATCGTGGACGCCTGCAAAACGGCCTGGAACTGGCTCATCGCAGATCCCGCCCGTATAACTTCGATCGGAAGCCGCGACTGGGCGTGTGTCAGTCTTTAGACGGGTTGGTATCAGTCTTCAGGCGGGTTGGTATTACCGCATGGCTTGGCTGATGCAGCCATCGTCAGCAGACTTCTGGCGGAGGAGCCCCGATACCCCGGATTGATCGAATGAATCATACGCCACCTCCCATCAGCGGATCGCGCGGCAAAACCCGGTGCGTCAGAACATTGCGAGCCAAAGCGAGGCGCGCAGTGTCGTCCAACTGCGCTGCTTCCCATGCCAATGTAGAAGCCGCCGTGATGTGATACAGCGCCGAAGCTGCTTGACGCGTCAGCTCCGGGTGCGCGACGGCCGCCCGCGCCAGGGTGATGGCCCGTTCCAGCAGCGTCGTCACGCCGGGTAGATCCGTCTCCACGGCCAGCCCAGCGATATGAGCGCGCAGCGCGTCGAACCCGCCGTCGCGGGTATCCGCCCGCAGCACGTCTAGCGCCACCACGTTGCTGGTGCCTTCCCAGATGGAGCCCAGATGCGCATCGCGCAGCAGACGGGCGTCGGGCCATTCCTCGATATAGCCGCAGCCGCCACGGACCTCCATGGAATCACCGGTGACCTTGCGGGCGTCGCGGCAGGCACGAAATTTTAGCAGTGGGGTCAGTACCCGCAGCAGCGCGTATGCACCGGGCTCGCCGGCGTCTGAGCGGCGCAGCACATCGGCGGTCTGGAACATCATACTGCGCGCTTGTTCCATCGGCAGGCGCAATTTAGCGAGTTGGCGCTGCATCAGCGGCATGTCCACAAGGTGCTTGCCGAAGGCAACACGGTTTTCCGCGACGAATTGCGCCTCTGTCATCGCCCTACGCATGAGCCCGGCGGCCCGCACACCGTTGGACAGGCGGGAATTGTTGACCATGTCGGCCATCTGCCGGAAGCCCGCGCCCGGGTCACCAATCAGCCAGGCCACCGCGCCATCCATGCGGATTTCGCCGCTGGCCATCGACCTTGTGCCAAGCTTGTCCTTCAGCCTTACGATCCGATAGGCATTCGGCGTACCGTCGGGCCGGGTGCGGGGCAGCAGGAAGAGTGCCACGCCCTTGAGCCCCGGCGGTCCGCCGACCGGACGCGCCAGCACCATCGCCAATCCGGCATCGGCGTTTGAGCAGAACCATTTATCCCCGGTCAGCGCCCAAGTGCCGTCAGCGCGGGGCGAGGCAGAGACGGTGGTCGCCTCCACATCCGATCCGGCGCCCTGTTCCGTCATGAACATGGCGCCTTGTTGCAGCCCATCCAGATCTTGGCTGGTTAGCGCCGGCAGAAAGCGCGTCACCAGATCCGGGTCGCCAAATTTCTTTAGGGTCCGAGTTAGGCTATCGGTCATGCTGACGGGGCACATCAGCCCGAATTCGGCCTGCACGAATAGATAGGTGATCAAGTATTTGGCCACCGCCGGCATCGGGTCCGGCCAGCCCAGCACGCCACCGCGATGCGATAAAGCCGCCAGCCCGTATTCGCCGAACGCCAATTGCTCCATGGCGATATAAGCTGGGTGCTTTTCGATATGCTGCAGATCAGTGCCGTTGCGGCTTCGGACATGCAGGATCGGGGGGTTGCGGTCTGCCTGACCGGCCAGCTCGTCCAATGCTCCGCCGGCCAGGCCGCCCAACCGGTGTAGATGCGGCTCCAGATGGGCGAGCAGGTCGGCCGGCATATACAGCCCGGCCAGACGGCGCAACGCCGGATCGGCAGTGTAGAGGTTAATCCCGCGGCTGTCGGGAACTGCCGCCTGGTTGAGAGACAAAGCGTCCGGCATGGCTTAGGCCGGAACCAAAGCACAGGCATGCTCGCTCAGCGGGCGGAATGCCTCGGCGCCGGGCGTGGTCGCTACGGTTTTATAAACGTCCCATGGCCCTGTGCTCTCCTTCGGGGTTTTCACTTGGAACAGATAGACCGGGCATAGGAAGCGGCCATCGGCGCGAATGCTGGCATGGCCGAAGCAATCGTCATCCGTTGGCATCGCTTTCATCACCTCGATCGTGGCTCGGCCAGAGATCTTCGCCTTGGCCGCACCCATTGCGGCGACGGCTTTCAAGTAATGGGTGGTGCCAGCATAGGCACTAGCATGTAAGCTACTGGGATAGATGCCCCCGGATACGGCAAGCAAGCGTTTGGTGAAGCTGCGGGTGCGGTCGTTGAGATCCCAATAGAATGTCTCTGAGATCTGCAGGCCCTGCGCCACGTCCAGGCCCATGGATTTGACCTCGGTGATGAAGCCGAACAGCGCAGCGACTTTGGTGCTGCCTTGCGCCAGACCAAAATCCTTTGCCTGCTTCACGCAGTTTTCCATGTCGCCGCCGGTATTGCACAGCCCGACCACCTTGGCGCCGCTGGCCTGCGCCTGCAACAGGAAGGACGAGAAATCCGCAGTCCCGGGGAACGGATAGGCAACGCTGCCGAGCACCTTGCCGCCGGACGCCTTGACCAGCGCGGTGATGTCGCGTTCTAGGTTATGGCCGAAAGCGTAATCGGCGGCGATCAGGAACCAGCTATCGCCACCCGCCTTTAAGATGGCGGATCCGGTGGAATGGGCGTCGCCGAACGTGTCTGGGGCGAAATGGATGACGTTGGCGCTACAGTCCTTACCGGTCAGATCGGCGGAGGCCGCTCCGGTGATCAGCGACACTTTGTCCTTCTGCGCCACGTAGCCATCAACGGCCAGGGCAATGGCGGTGTTGTTGAGGTCGGCGATGGCATCGACGCCTTCGGTATCGAACCATTTTCGGGCGACGGTCAGGCCCACATCCGGCTTCTGCTGATGATCGGCGGCGATCACCTCGACGGTAAAGCCATGCGCTTCGGGCTTGAAATCCTGCACCGCCAGTTTGGTGGCCAGCACTGAGGTTGGGCCAGAATTGTCGCGGTACTGCCCGGACAGATCCGTCAGCACGCCGATCCGGATCATCGGCAGGGAGTCCGCGTGGGCTGACCCGAAGGTGGCCGCACTGGCGGCGCCAGCAGCTAGTACAAAACGACGGGAGACCGACATGAATGTTTCCTCAGCAAAGCGTCTTGTGCGCAATGCGATAACCCTAGATCGGAACCACCGTGTGTTCTACATGGAAAACGTTATTC
>JAYTHH010000381.1:0-3190 GCA_043732745.1 Rhodospirillales bacterium | reverse complement strand
GTGGCACGCTCGATCCGGCGCGAGGAAAAGATACCGTTGGCATAGCTGTAGACCAGCAATGCCAACATCAGGCGTGGATGATATTGCGGCCTGCCGCCGGCCTGCGGGTTCACCTTGAACGACGCCAACGGCACACGCTCCACCGCCGCCACGATGAAATGCGCCAGGTCGTCTCCGGGAAGCCACTCCTTCAGGTCCGGCGGCAGGAGGAAGGCTTGCGAGCGATCACAAGGGACAAAGGTTGCCATGAACGCAGTTTGCAACATTTGCCGGGGTATGTGAATCCGACAGGCTGCTAGCGCCGCCAGGTCGAACTGGCGTCGGCACGTCGTGCGGCTGGCGGCTATTGCCCCCACTAAAAGTGTGGTCACCGCCAATCCACACCGCGGCGACGGCACCAGGCAACATTCCGCTCTCGAAATCGCCTAACTCGTTGGACGAATTCATGAAGACGCTGCGAACCGCCGAGATACGGCCCCGCATAGAGCCCGGCGCGATCAGCCGTAAAATGACCTGACGGATCACCATGCTTACCCCATCGCAAACGCCCACGAAGGCCAAGGCGACGAACGAGAGCACGAAGTTCTGCGGCACCGCGAACACGATGATGCCCACCCCGAAGCCCGCGATCGACACAAACAGCGCCAAGCCGGCCCTGGCCCACGGCGGGCGCCGCACCGCGATCAGCATCGCGGCGAATGAGCCCACCGAGATCGCCGCCCGCAGTAGGCCGAATCCGGTCGGCCCCACCTGAAGGATGTCGGTGGCGAACACTGGCAGCAGGGCGGCGGCGCCGCCGAAGAATACCGCGAGCAGATCCAATGCCATCGAGCCGATCAGGATCTGGTCGGACACCACATATCGGGTACCCTCGGCGATCCGGCCCAGCGCGCGGTCGCCAATGGTGCGCGGGGCCGCCGGACGGGCGCTGACGCCGAGCAAGACGATGGCCTACGAGGCCATGAACAAGGCCGCCACGGCAGGGTAAGAACATGCCCGCACCGGCCACATCGAACAGCACGCTGCCCAGCACCGGCCCGGCCAGTCCTGCCGCCTGGGACGCGGAGCCCAGGATTGAGACCGCCCGCAATGCACCTTGTACGGGCACGATCTCGCCTTCGAGGCCGGAGACTGCCGAAGAGGTGAACGCCGCGGTGCAGCCCAGCAGAAACCCAGCGGCGTAGAGAATCCACACCATTGCGTGCGCAGGCGCCAGCGTGCCGAACGCCAGGCAGGCTGCCAGCCGGTATAGGCGCCGCGCTCCAGCAGCACGATGTTGCGTCGGCTGTGGCGGTCGGCGATCACGCCGCCATATAGCATCAGCGTGATCGCGGGAATTGCCTGGGCCAGACCGAGCCAGCCCAGCGTCAGCGGGTCGCCGATAAGCTGATAAAGATGATAGCCGAGCAGCACGATCAGGCTGGAATTCGCCATCCTGGCCATGACCGCATTGGCAATGTAGGCGCGCATTTCGGGGGTAAGGCGGGTTCGACTAATGCTGCATGCCCCAACGGCGGATGGTGCGGCGCTCAATGGCGCGGAACACCAGATTGTCCATCGCCAGCCCGATCAGGATCACACACAGCAGCCCCGCGAACACCGCCGGAATTTCGAGCTGATTCTTGTTCTCGAAGATGAACCAGCCAAGGCCGCCTTTGCCGGAGCTGACGCCGAAAACCAGCTCGGCCGCGATCAACGTGCGCCAGGCGAAGGCCCAGCCGACCTTCAGCCCCGTCAGGATTGACGGAAACGCCGCCGGGACCAGGATCTTGACCACATAGGACAGGCTGCCCAGCCCATAGTTGCGGCCCACCATGCGCAGGGTGGGGCTCACGCCCATGAACCCCGCGTGCATGTTCAGCGCCACCACCCACAGCACCGAATGAATCAGCACGAACACCAGGCTGCCATTGCCCAGGCCGAACCACAGCAGCGCCAGTGGCAGAAGCGCTATGGCGGGGAGCGGGTTGAACATCGAGGTCAGCGTTTCGAGAAAGTCGTTGCCCAGACGCGTGGTGATCGCCAGCACGGACAGGATGGTGGCCAGCGCCACGCCTGCCACATAGCCGGTGATCAGCACCTGCAGCGACGACCACGCGCGCGCCGGCAGCTTGCCGTTCAAGATGTTCTCAACGAACGCGTCCATCGTGTCGAGGAAGGACGGGAACAGCAGCGTGTTGTCGGACAGCGCGCCGTAGACCTGCCACACGCCGGCGATGACGGCGATGATGAACACCTTGCGCAGCCAGCCTTTGTTCGACTGCCGTTCCAAGAACGAAATTGGCCTCTCGACGGCTGCGGCGTCGGCGAAATGCTGCACGTCGTGGAACACGTCGGGCCGGAAGGCGGCGGGGGACACTGGAGCGTTCACGTCTGTGTCCTTATGCGAATAGGAGGTCGTGGATCTGGGTCTCGAGCGCCAGTTGGTGAGACGGCTCGAGGGCGGAGTTCATCTCGGCACGCACCTGGCCGGGATGTGGACTCAGCAGCAGAATGCGAGTGCCGATGCGGATCGCCTCATTGATCGAGTGTGTCACGAACAGTACGGTGAAACGGGTGTCGTCCCACAGCCGGAGCAGCTCGTCCTGCATGGTGCGGCGAGTGAGCGCATCCAGTGCCGCGAAGGGCTCGTCCATCAGCAGGATCTCGGGCTCCATCGCCATGCCGCGCGCGATCGCCACTCGCTGCTTCATGCCGCCGGACAGCGTGTGCGGATAGCTGTCGGCGAAGCGGGTGAGGCCGACCTTGTCGATATAGTGCCGCGCGCGGCCGATCGCTTCGCGTCTAGACATGCGGCCAACACACACCAGTGGGAATACAACGTTCTCGGTTACCGTTTTCCACGGCAGCAACTGGTCGAATTCCTGGAAAACCATCATCCGGTCCGGTCCCGGTCCGGTCACACGCTTTCCGCGCAGGGTGATCTCGCCTTCGGTGGGGGGCAGGTAGCCGCCCACCGCCTTCAGCAGCGTAGACTTGCCGCAGCCGGAGGGGCCGAGCAGCACGAAACGGTCGCCGGCGAGGACGGAAAAACTCACCCGATGCGTGGCGGTCACGACCCGTTCGCTCGTTTTGTATTGCAGCGTCACCTGTTGGACATCCAGAAGCGGCTCGGACATCTTGTTTCCCATCATTTTTCAGCAGTTTCTTCGTTGTGCCCCCGATTGTCCATCGGCGCTTGTGGGGTAGC
>JAYTHH010000380.1:0-3202 GCA_043732745.1 Rhodospirillales bacterium | reverse complement strand
CCCTGAAGGATGGTCAGCTTGTCGCGTGCAAGCTGCAATATCCGGACATGGCCAGCACCATGGAAGCCGACCTTCGCCAGTTGCGCCTGGCGATGTCGGTGTATCGGCGCATGGATGACAGCATTCAGACCGAAGATATCTACACCGAACTCGACGAACGGCTGCGCGAGGAACTGGACTACAAGCGGGAGGCCGCGCAGATGCGGCTTTATGGCATCATGCTTGCCGACCAGAAGCTGGTGCATGTGCCGGTGCCGGTGGAACGGCTTTCGACGAAGCGGCTGGTGACGATGAGCTGGCTGGAAGGCCGGCCGCTGATGCGGCGGTTGGAGGAGGAGCCGCCTCTGGAGGAGCGCAACGTAATGGCCGAGGCGCTTTTCCGCGCTTGGTACGTGCCGTTCTATCGCTACGGCGTGATCCACGGCGATCCGCATCTGGGCAATTACCAGGTGGTGCCTGACGGCACCATCAACTTGCTCGACTACGGTGCTATCCGGGTGTTTTCGGCCCCGTTCGTTCGGGCTGTGATCGATCTGTACGAGGCGATCCGCGACGACGATCGCGAAAAGTCGCATCACGCCTACGAGCAATGGGGTTTCACCGACCTTTCGAACGAGAAGATGGACATCCTGAACCTATGGGCGCGGTTCCTGTATGAGCCGCTGATGGATGATCGGGTGCGGCGGATCACCGAAGTGGATGATCCCACCTTCGGCCGGTCGGTGGCGATGAAGGTGCATGAGGGGCTGAAACGTGTGGGCGGCGTACGGCCGCCGCGCGAATTCGTGCTGATGGACCGCAGTGCCATCGGGCTGGGCAGCGTGTTCTTCCGCCTCAAGGCCGAACTCAACTGGAGCCGTCTGTTTCAGGAACTGATCCAGGATTTCGACACAAGGGCACTGGCCGATCGTCAGGCTGCGGCGCTGGCCGAGGCTGGGGTGCCGGCGTCTGTCGGCTAATGCTGCGGCGCCGATGGACGCAGTGCGAAAGCGGGGCCCTTGCGCTGCACCGCCGCAGACGGGCATACCTAGGCTGGTATGCATGGGCAACAAAGCCCCGGGCGTTCGAAGCGACCTATTTCACCTGATCGAGGAAATCATCTGATGCGTCTTGCGGTTTTGAAAGAACGGCACGCGTTCGAAACGCGCGTGGCCGCCTCGCTCGAGACGGTAAAGAAATTGACGGCGATGGGGATCACGGTTGCGTTGGAGAGCGGCGCCGGGCTCGCCTCCGCGGTTTCGGATGCCGATTATCAGGCGGCCGGGGCCGAGATTGCCCCGGATGCCGAAACGGTGCTGGCCGGTGCCTCGGTGGTCTTCGCCGTGCAGATGCCGGCGCCCGAGCTTCGCGCCCACATGGCCCGCGCCACCTTGCTGGTGTGCATGGCCAATGCATTCGGCGACACCGCCTTGGTGCAGTCGCTGGCCGAGGCCGGGATCGATTGCGCCTCGATGGAGCTGCTGCCGCGCATCACGCGCGCCCAGTCGATGGACGTGCTGTCGAGCCAGGCAAACCTTGCCGGGTATCGCTCGGTGGTCGAGGGTGCCTTCAATTTCGACCGTGGCTTTCCGATGATGATGACCGCCGCCGGCACCGTGCCGCCGGCCCGGGTTTTTATCATTGGCGCCGGTGTGGCGGGTCTTCAGGCGATCGCGACGGCGCGTCGCCTGGGTGCGCTGGTGTCGGCCACCGACGTGCGGCCGGCGGCGAAGGAGGAGATCCGCTCGCTTGGCGCCACCTACATCGGCGTGGACGACGAGGAATCGGCGAAACAGACCGGCGCGTATGCCAGCCAGATGAGCGAGGCGTTCCGCGCCAAGCAGGCCGAGCTGATGAACGTGACGATCGCCAAGAACGACCTGGTGATCTGCACCGCGCTGGTGTTGGGCCGCAAGGCGCCGGTGATCGTGTCGGCCGCCCAGGTGGCGGGCATGAAGGCCGGCAGCGTGATCGTGGATCTTGCCGCAGATGCAGGCGGCAACTGCGAACTGACGCAGCCGGGCAACCTGATCATTTCGCCCAACGGCGTCAAGATCGTGGGCTGGACCAACTGGCCGGGCCGCATCCCGGTTGCCGACAGCAAGCTTTATTCGAAGAATCTTTACACTTTCCTGTCTACCTTCTGGGACAATGAGGCAAAGGTGCCGAAACTTCCGGAGACCGACGATATCATCAAGTGCGTGATGCTGACCCGCGGCGGCGCCGTGGTGCATGCCTCCTTCCAGCCCGCCACCGCTGCCTAGGACCCTTTCATGACCCCCGCTCAACTCTCCGAACAGGCCGCCGCCATCGCCATCCGCGCCCAGGATCTGGCCGATGCCGCGCGCAGCTTCACCCAGGCCGCCGGCCCGGTGGCCGAGGCTGTAGAGCCGTTCATCTTCCTGCTGGCGATCTTCCTGATGGCCTGTTTCGTCGGCTACTACGTGGTCTGGAACGTGACGCCGGCGCTGCATTCGCCGCTGATGGGCGTGACCAACGCGATCTCGTCAGTGATCATCGTGGGCGCGATGTTGGCGACGGGGCTGGCGGATAGCGGCTGGGCAATGGCGTTCGGCTTCATTGCGGTGATGCTGGCCAGCGTGAACATCTTCGGCGGCTTCGTGGTGACGCAGCGGATGCTGTCGATGTTCAAGAAGAAAGTGAAATAAGCCGATGTCCGCATCCCTGACTTCGGTCGCCTATCTCGTCGCTGCGGTGCTTTTCATTCTGGCGCTGCGTGGACTGTCCAACCCCGAGACCTCCCAGCAGGGCAACCGATTCGGCATGATCGGCATGGCTATCGCCATCGCCGCCACGCTGGTGCATGCCGGCATGTCCACCCTTGGCTATGTGCTCATCATCGTGGCGGTGGCCATTGGCGGCTCGGTGGGCATTTTCCTGGCGCGTCGTATCCAGATGACGGCGTTGCCGCAGTTGGTGGCGGCGTTCCACTCGCTGGTGGGCCTGGCTGCGGTGTTCGTTGCGGCGGCGGCGTTGAACGCGCCGGAATCCTTCGGGATCGGCACGCCCGGTAACATCCACGGCCAGTCTTTGGTCGAGATGTCGTTGGGTCTTGCCATTGGCGGAATCACCTTCTCCGGTTCGCTGATCGCGTTTGCCAAGTTGCAGGCGCTGATGAAGGGCAACCCGATCACCTTCAAATTTCAGCACCAGATCAATCTCGGCCTGGGCATACTGCTAGCGGTGCTGATCGTGTTGTTTG
>JAYTHH010000379.1:0-3202 GCA_043732745.1 Rhodospirillales bacterium | reverse complement strand
CCAGCGCCGCCAAGGCGACGGAATAAAATTCGACACCTTCGACAAATTCGTAACCACCGAAGGCCATCAGCTTGATGGCGGATAGCCCGTTGCCGGCTCCGACATATTGCCACCCGGCCACCAGCCGCTCGGCGGCGTAGGACCCGGTGAGGGTTCCAAAGGCCACGAAGATTGCCGTCGGCGTCTTCTTCCCCAGCAGGAGAAACGCCGCCATCCCTGCGGAAAGCAGCCCGCCCACGAGCATGGCCAACGGCAACGTCGCCCACAGCTGGCTGAAGGCCAGATCTCGGCCGACGAGGGCCACGACATAGCCGGCCACGCCGAAGAACAGCGCCTGGCCGTAGGACATGATCCCGGAAAACCCCCAGCAGAGATCGAAGCTCAGCGCCAGTAGCGACAGGATCACGACGTTGGTCATCAGCGTAATGAGTTCAGGGCGCGCGGACAGCACGAATGGTGTTGCGACCAGCAATGCGAACACGGCCAGTTCGATCGTCGGAAGCACCCGCAGCGGCCGGGTCTTTCGTACGCCGGAGGTTGGCATGTCAGCCGTTCTGGTCGCGACACTCATGCTCTCAGCACTCCCGCGGATCGACCATAGACGCCTTGTCGATAACCTCGTAGCGCGTCTTTCCGCTGTCGTTCTTACAGACGGCGATGTACATGTTCATCTTCGCGTGATAGTGGCCAGGCACCATCTCAGCGCCTCCACCGGGACCATTGGGCAGCACAGCGTGGTCCAACGCGGCTGCAACCTCTTCACGGCCGAGCTTGCCGCCAGTGGCCTTCACCGCCGCCTCGTAGAACTTCACGCCGCGATACATGCCAGTGGCGGCCGAGCCTGCCGTGAACAGGTATTTCGTACCCGGGAACTTCTTCGCATAGCCTTCCTGCAGCGTCTTGCTGAAGGGATCGTCAACGGCCTGGAAGTAGTCGAGGCAGGAGACCAGCCCTTCCATTTCCTGAGCTGGGTGATAGTTAAGCAGGTTCTCGTCGTAATAGACGCAGCTGAGTACGCCGCCATTCCTCTGGAAGCCGCTCTCGTAGAGCTGCTTCACGAAGGGTTGCAGCCCAGGCGGGATAATCGTGTTGAACACGCAATCCACCTTGCCGTCCTTGATCTTGCTGATCGTGGCGGAGTACTCGGCCTGGTCGAGCGGATAGTATTCCTCGAACACCACCT
Organism: Rhodospirillales bacterium; assembly: GCA_043732745.1. Lineage (GTDB taxonomy): Bacteria > Pseudomonadota > Alphaproteobacteria > Acetobacterales > Acetobacteraceae > CAIQQQ01. The sequence goes on along the minus strand of JAYTHH010000379.1, from coordinate 2,019 downwards.
CGCCGCCGTTCGCCTCGATCACCTTGCGCGCATATTTGTTGAGAAGCTGCGGCCAGACGTAGTTCGCGGACGGCATCGCGAACTTCTTCTTGCCGAGCGTATTGATAAGGTAAGGAATGAGGCGATCGCACTGCTGCGCCGGTGATGGGCCGGTGTTATAGAGATACTTTGTGCACTCCTGGCCTTCATAGAGCTGCGGATAGATGTAGAGCGTGCGGCCACGGTTGACGATCGGGTCCTTGATCGCCTGACGCATCGCCGACGTGATGCCGCCCAGCACGACATCGACCTTGCGCTCCTGGATCAGCTTGCGGACGTTGCCGACAGCCACCTTCGGGTCGGACGCCGTGTCCTCCAAATAGAGCTCGATCGGCTGGCCAAGGATGCCGCCCGCCTTGTTGATCCCCTCCACGGCAAACTGTGCCACCTGCCAGTTGGCGTTGCCGGAGGGTGCAAAAGCGCCGGTGATGTCGGTGGCGATGCCCATCTTGATCGGCCCCGCCGCATGTGCCCAGGTCGGGCGCAGCACAAGTCCGCCGGCGACGGTGCCGACCCATCCCGCTGCGGTGAGCGCGCTGGCGCCGCCCAGAAAGCCACGCCGGCCCAAATTCGTGTTACGCATAAACGATGCTCCTGGTTGTTGAAATTACACCCGGCCGGCGGTGATGAAGCCCTGTGGCCGCATCCGGACGACGACGAGGGCGATGATGAACACGAGAGGATCCGCCAGCACCGGCATCACCACCCAGGGCAGGCCCGCCGCCATGCCCCCCACGGCGGTGGCGCCCAGCACCGGCCCCTCGAACGTGCCGACACCGCCCAGCATCACCGACAGAAAGGCCTGCACGAGGAAGCGAATGCCGATATCAGCCGAGAGCTGGTACAGCGGCACGATCAGTGCGCCGGCGAGCCCCGCCAACGCCGCACCGAAGGCGAAGGTCAGCGCGTAGAGGCGGCCGGTGGAAATGCCGCAGGCGCGCGCCAGCATCGGGTTCTCCAGGGCGCCGCGCACCCGCAGCCCGATCGATGTGCGTGCCAGCAGCAGCCAGCTGCCCAAGATCACCAGCAGCGTGGTGACGATGATGAAGCTGCGCCACCAGGAGAATTCGAGCCCGCCGATGGCAAAGGCACCCGAAATCGGCTCAGGGATAGATTTGTAGTGCCCGCCCAGCAGCCCACGGACGATCTCGCGGATGATCAGGCCCACGGCGTAGGTTCCGAGCATGGCGATAATAGGCGCCTTGTAGAATCGCCGGATGATCGTCCGCTCCAGCGCCAACCCAATGAGCCCCACGACGAAAGGGGCCGCGATCACGCCAGGCCAGGTGCCGAACCCATGCTCGTCACTGAGATAGACGGTGTAGGCGCCGAGCAGCACCAACTCGCCATGTGCGAAATTGAAAATACCCATCATGCTGGCGATCACGCCGAGCCCCAGCACGATCAGCACCATCACCGATGTGAACGCCGCGATGTCGAAGACAAACTTGATCGCGAAGTCGATCATTCCGCCAATTCCAGCAGCGCCGGCGGCGTGCGGTGCTGTGTTGCTTGCTCGTAGTCGTAGGCCAGCGCCAGCAGCTGCGCCTCGCTGAACGGGCGCCCGACGAAGATGAGGCAGAACGGCGCGCCTGATGGGTAGGCACCGGCCGGCACCACCACGCCGGGCAATCCCGCGATGTTGATCTCGCACACCGTCGTCTCGTGGATGGGAATGCCGCCATGCAAGAGCGGAAGTTCGCTGTGCATCTGCGGGAACACCACGGCATCCAGAGCCGCGTCATCGAGCACACCACCGAAGATCTCGTGGTAGGCGCCGCGCAGCGCTGCAAATTCGCTCATGTCGGGCGGGGTCGTAGGGTCTGCCAGGCAGGCCTGGAATGCCGGCATTTCGTTGAGGTATTTCAGCACGCCTGATGGCCCGAAAGCATTTTCGGCGGCCGTCGCCTGGGCGAAGGCGGCAAAACTCCTCAGCGCCGCAGTAGGCCCCATGCGCTCCAGATACTTCTGCAGGTCGTA
>JAYTHH010000378.1:0-3215 GCA_043732745.1 Rhodospirillales bacterium | reverse complement strand
CTCCAGAGGCCTTGGCGCATCTTCTACAGGTGATCGGCGGCGCGGCGCGGCCGCCTTCGCTGACACAGGTGGCGCGGCTGGCAGCTTCGCCCGGGCCTGCTACAATGGCCGGCGTGCGGCTGCTGCCGGCCGGGCGGTTTGGCCCGGGGCTGCTGGTGATCAGAGAGACGCGAGCGTTGCAGCCCCCGGTTCCGGCCCGCATCGGGGCGATCTGGGATGGACGGTTTCGTCTCGCCGCCCTGCCACCAGGCTTCGATCACGACGCCTTTGACGGCGACGCACGTCGGGTACCGCTCACCCTGGGCGCCTGGGGCAGCGACGCCCCGCGCGGCCGGCAGGCCTTGCCCGGCGAGGTGATGCGCGGGATGCCCGTGTTGCGCGACAGCGAAACGGTGGTAACATCCTGGGAGGGCGTATTTAGCCTTTCGGGCGTAATCATCGTAAATGCAGCGTCTTCACCGGCTGCAACCGCGCCGCATTTCTCGTTGCTGCCTTTGTCAGGTTAGGCCCAGGATAGTGAAAAGGACGTAAGATCGTCGGGGGATGCGCTTTTGCGAGTGGCTCCCTATGTTGATTTCATGGCGAAAGCCTGAAGATCGAATGGCCAATAGGCCGGGGAATAAAATGAGCAATTTTGGCCGTAATCTCGCCCTTTGGGTCATCATCGCATTGCTGCTGGTGGTGCTGTTCAACCTGTTCCAGCCCGGCGCCAGTCGCCCTGTGGCGGCGCAAGTGGCATATTCCGATTTCGTCAGTGAAGTAAATGGCGGCCGCGTGCGCGACGTCACCATCATGGGTCGCACTGTCAGCGGCCAGATGACTGATGGCCGCAGTTTCCAGACCTATACGCCGGAAGATCCGAGCCTTGTCTCGCGTCTGACTGACAAGGGCGTGCGCGTGGTCGCCAAGCCTGAGGACAGCGACGTTAATCCGCTGCTTCATTATCTGTTGTCGTGGTTCCCGATGCTGCTGCTGATCGGCGTGTGGGTGTTCTTCATGCGCCAGATGCAGGGCGGCGGTGGGCGAGGGGCCATGGGCTTCGGCAAGTCCCGTGCCCGGTTGCTGACCGAGAAGCAGGGCCGTATCACGTTCGATGACGTGGCCGGTATCGACGAGGCCAAGGCCGAGCTTGAGGAAATTGTGCAGTTCCTGAAGGATCCGCAGAAGTTCCAGCGTCTGGGTGGCAAGATCCCGAAGGGCGTGCTGCTGGTTGGCCCGCCGGGCACTGGCAAGACGCTGCTGGCTCGCGCCATCGCCGGCGAGGCGAACGTGCCGTTTTTCACCATCTCGGGTTCTGATTTCGTGGAGATGTTTGTGGGCGTTGGTGCCAGCCGCGTGCGCGACATGTTCGAGCAGGGCAAGAAGAATGCGCCGTGCATCATCTTTATCGATGAGATCGACGCCGTCGGTCGCCATCGTGGCGCTGGCCTGGGTGGCGGCAACGACGAGCGCGAGCAGACGTTGAACCAGATGCTTGTCGAAATGGACGGTTTTGAAAGCAATGAGGGCGTTATTCTCATCGCCGCCACCAACCGCCCCGACGTGCTCGACCCCGCGCTGCTGCGTCCCGGCCGGTTCGACCGCCAGGTTGTGGTGCCGAACCCAGACGTGAACGGTCGAGAGAAGATCTTGCGTGTTCACATGCGTAAGGTGCCGCTGGCATCTGATGTCGACCCCAAGGTGATCGCCCGCGGAACGCCTGGCTTCTCGGGCGCCGATCTGGCGAACCTTGTGAACGAAGCGGCGCTGCTAGCAGCCCGCATGGGTAAGCGAGTGGTGGCGATGTTCGAGTTCGAGCATGCCAAGGACAAGGTGATGATGGGCACCGAGCGGCGTTCGCTGGTGATGTCCGATGACGAGAAGTGCATGACTGCTTTTCATGAAGCTGGCCACGCGATCTGCGCCATGCACAACGCGGAATGCGACCCGGTCCACAAGGCCACCATTATCCCGCGCGGTCGTGCTCTGGGCATGGTGATGTCCCTGCCGGAAGGCGATCGCTACTCAAAGTCGAAGGCGAAGTGCCTGGCCGAGCTTTGCATGGCGATGGGTGGCCGGGCTGCCGAGGAAATTACTTTCGGTGCCGACAAGGTTTCCAATGGTGCATCCGGCGATATCAAGATGGCTACCAATCAGACCCGCATGATGGTCACCGAATGGGGGATGAGCGACAAGCTCGGCATGATCGCCTACGCCGACAACAGCCAGGAAGTGTTCCTCGGCCATTCGGTGACGCAGAACAAGAACGTGTCAGAAGCCACCGCGCGCGAGATCGACAACGAGATCAAGCTGGTGATCGACAACGCCTATCTGAGTGCTAAAAAGATCCTGACCGACAATATCGATGAGCTGAACACGCTAGCGCGCGGCCTGCTGGAGCATGAGACGCTGTCAGGTGACGAGATCCGTCAGTTGCTGCGTGGCGAAAAGGTCGTCAAGCGCGTGAACGATGAGCCCGCCGCCGACAGCCGTCGTGCGTCGGTCCCCACCACGACCCGTCCTGTTCCGCCGCCTGGCGGGCTTGGCGCTGCACCGCAGCCCGGCTAGTTCCACTGCAGCTTCGGCGTTGGGCCGGCTTCGAGGGACCCTATCCGCTTGTGATGGGGATCCTCAACGTCACCCCGGACAGCTTTAGCGATGGCGGTCGTCACCTTGATCCGGTGGCGGCCGCCTTTGCGATGATGGAAGAGGGCGCCGATCTCATCGATATCGGCGGCGAAAGCACGCGGCCGGGGGCCGAGGCGATTTCTTTCGAGACCGAGATGGCGCGGGTGCTGCCCGTTATCACCACGCTGGCGCGAACAGGTGTGGCAATCTCTATCGACACCCGCAACGCTGCCACCATGCACGCGGCCCTGGAATCAGGGGCGAGGATCGTCAATGACGTCTCGGCGCTCGGCCATGATCCGAAATCGGCCACCGTGGTGGCGCAAGCGGGCTGCCCCGTGGTGCTGATGCATATGCGCGGCGATCCGACCAGCATGATGCGGCTGGGCCAGTACGACGACGTGGCGGAGGATGTGGTGCGCGAACTGGCGGCGCGGGTGGCCTATGCCTGTTCCTGCGGCATCGCCAGGGCGCAGATCGCCATCGATCCCGGCATCGGCTTCGCGAAGGCGCCGGCCGCGAGCGTGGCCCTGCTGCAGCGGCTCGAGACGCTGATGGCGCTCGATCTGCCAATGTTGGTGGGGGTGTCACGAAAAGGTTTTATCGGC
>JAYTHH010000377.1:0-10530 GCA_043732745.1 Rhodospirillales bacterium | reverse complement strand
TGGCGGCGGCGCTGCGGGCGAATTTGGGGAAGCGGAAGCAGCAGGCTCGGGCTCGGGCGGCGGAAGATGAAGAGGCGTAGGGCGAGTGGCACTTTAACCCCGCCTTCTTATTTCGACGTTGAGACGGCGGGCTGAAGCCCAACCCACGGATCTGCTCTATGCTCGTTTGCGTTTGGCTTTTGCGGGAGCGGGGAGAAGGGGGGCGAGGAACCGGCCGGTGTAGCTTTCTGGGCAGGCCGCCACCATTTCTGGCGTGCCTTCTACCACCACTTTGCCGCCGCCTTCACCGCCTTCGGGGCCGATGTCGATGATCCAGTCGGCGGTTTTGATGACTTCGAGGTTGTGTTCGATCACGATCACCGTGTTGCCTTGGTCGACCAGGGCGTGGAGGACTTCCAGCAATTTGCGGATGTCTTCGAAGTGCAGGCCGGTGGTGGGTTCGTCCAGGATGTAGAGGGTACGGCCGGTGGCGCGTCTGGCGAGTTCTTTTGAGAGCTTGATGCGTTGGGCTTCGCCACCGGAGAGGGTGGTGGCCTGTTGGCCCAACGCGACGTAGCCGAGGCCGACCTGTTGGAGGATTTTCAGGCGGTCGTGGATTTTCATCGACGCGCTGAAATAGGGGACCGCTTCGTCCACGTTCATGGCCAGGACGTCAGCGATGGATTTGTCGCGGAACTTGATGTCGAGCGTTTCGCGGTTGTAGCGGCGGCCCTTGCAGGTGTCGCATTTGACATACACGTCGGGCAGGAAGTGCATCTCGATTTTCAGCACGCCGTCGCCCTGGCACGCCTCGCAGCGGCCACCTTTGACGTTGAAGCTGAAGCGGCCGGGCTTGTAGCCGCGGGCACGGGATTCTGGGAGTTCGGCGAACCAGTCTCGGATGGGGCCGAACAGGTCGGTGTAGGTGGCGGGGTTGGAGCGGGGGGTGCGGCCGATGGGGGATTGATCGATGTCGATGATTTTATCCAGCAGGTCCAGGCCCTCGATACGGTCGTAGGGGGCGGGGACCTGGCCGGAGCCCATCAGGCGCCGGGAGGCTGCTTTGTACAGCGTGTCGATGACGAGGGAGGATTTGCCGCCGCCGGAGACGCCGGTGACACAGGTGAAAACGCCGAGGGGAAAGCTGGCGGTGACGTTTTGCAGGTTGTTGCCGGTTGCGCCGACCACGCGGATGACACGGCCGTCCTGGGCGGGCCTGCGCATCAGTGGGACTTCGATTCGTCTGCGCCCGCTGAGGTAGTCGCCGGTGAGGCTGGCGGGGTTGGCGGCGACCTCGTCGGGCGTGCCTTGGGCGACGACGTAGCCGCCGGCCACGCCGGCTGCGGGGCCCATGTCGATCAGGTGGTCTGCGGCGCGGATGGCGTCTTCGTCGTGTTCCACCACCAGCACGGTGTTGCCCAGCGCCTTGAGGCGGCGGAGCGTGCCGAGCAGGCGTTCGTTGTCGCGCTGGTGCAGGCCGATGCTGGGCTCGTCCAGCACGTAGAGCACGCCGGTGAGGCCGGAGCCGATTTGGCTGGCGAGGCGGATGCGTTGGCTCTCGCCGCCGGAGAGGGTGGCGGAGCTTCTGGCCAGCGAGAGGTAGTCCAGGCCGACGTCGTCCAGGAAGCGCAGTCGGTCGAGAATTTCGCGCAGGATGCGGCGGGCGATTTCGGCGCGCTGGGGGGTGAGCGTGGCCTCCACGGTGGCGAACCAGGCCAGCGCCTTCCTGATCGAGAGGTCGTTGGCCTGGGCGATGTTGGAGCCGGCGATCTTCACCGCCAGGGATTGCGGGTTGAGGCGGGCGCCGTTGCAGACGTGGCAGGGCTTTTCGGCCTGGTAGCGGCCAAGTTCCTCGCGGACCCAGGCGCTGTCGGTCTCACGCAGGCGGCGGGCGAGGTTGGCGATGACGCCTTCGAACGGCTTTTCGACGGCATACTCGCGCACGCCATCCTTGTAGGTGAATTTAATGACGGTCTTGTCGGTGCCGAACAGGATCGCATTGCGCACGGTTTCTGGGAGTTCGTTCCAGGGGGTGCGGGTGGTGACTTTAAAATGGCGGGCGAGGCTTTGCAGGGTCTGGTCGTAATAGGGGGATTGCGTGTTGACCCAGGGGGCGACGGCGCCTTCGGCCAGTGGGCGGCGTTCGTCGGGAACGACCAGGTGTGGGTCGAAGAAGGCTTCGACGCCGAGGCCGTCGCAGGCGGGGCAGGCGCCGTGGGGGGAGTTGAAAGAGAACAGGCGGGGTTCGATCTCCTCAATGGAGAAGCCGCTGACGGGGCAGGCGAAGCGGGAGGAGAAGACGGTGCGTTCGCCCGTGGTCGCGTCCTCGGCGTAGACGACGCCGTCGGCCATTGCGAGCGCGGTCTCGAACGAGTCGGCGAGTCGGGTTTCGATGTCGGGGCCGACGACCACGCGGTCCACCACCGCCTCGATCTCATGCTTGATTTTGCGGTTGAGGGCGGGGACTTCGGCGATCTCGTAGAGGGTGCCGTCCACCTTTACCCGCGTGTAGCCGCGGCGTTGGAGTTCGGCGAGTTCTTTGCGGTATTCACCCTTGCGGTCGCGCACCACCGGGGCCAGCAGCAGCAGGCGGGTTTTTGGCGGCATCGCCATGACGCGATCGACCATCTGGCTGACGGTCTGCGCCTCGATCGGCAGGCCCGTCGCGGGGGAGTAGGGCACGCCGACGCGGGCCCAGAGCAGGCGCATGTAGTCGGCGATTTCGGTGACGGTGCCGACGGTGGAGCGCGGGTTTTTGCTGGTGGTCTTCTGTTCGATGGAAATGGCCGGAGAGAGCCCCTCGATCGAATCGACGTCGGGCTTGCCCATCAATTCGAGGAACTGCCGTGCATACGCAGAAAGGCTTTCAACGTAGCGGCGTTGGCCTTCGGCATAGATGGTGTCGAACGCCAGGGAGGATTTTCCGGAGCCGGAAAGCCCCGTGATCACCGTCAGCTCATCACGCGGAATCTGCACGTCAATGTTCTTGAGGTTATGCTCGCGCGCGCCGCGCACCGTGATGAAGCCGGCCATAGGTTATTTTCCGCAGATGTTCTTGTGCTGTTCTTCCTATATGGCGTTGGAAGCCGCCTTACGCTAGTGTCAAAGGCCGCAGAGAACAGGACGAACGCGCATGGCCGGAAGTGTGAACAAGGTGACGTTGATCGGTCGCCTGGGAAAGGACCCCGAGGCCCGCACGACTCAGGCTGGCATGAAGACGGTCAGTTTCTCGCTCGCCACGTCGGAAACCTGGAACGACAAGGCCAGCGGTGAGCGTAAGGAGAAGACCCAGTGGCACCGGGTTGTGATCTTCAACGAGCGCGTGGGCGAGATTGCCGAGCGCTATCTGAAGAAGGGCTCGGCCTGTTATGTCGAGGGGCAGATCGAGAGCCGCAAATACACCGACAAGGATGGTGCCGAGCGCGAGATCTATGAAATCGTGATTGGCCGTTTCAAGGGCGAACTGACGTTGCTCGACAGCCGCGCCAGCACCGAAGGCGCCGAGGGTGGTGGTGGATATGCCCCGCGTGAGCGCGCGGCCCCCGCGGCACGCGAGCCGGCTGCCCGCAGCGGTGGCCCGTCCTGGGACGCGCCGAAGGGCGGCAACGATCTGGATGATGATATTCCGTTCTGACGGGGGAACGTCCACGTCCACGTCTGAGGGTGATGGGTGGCGCTGCGCTTGGCCATTCTTGTAACGTTGGCCTCTGCCATTGTTTGCATGCTCTGACAGGCGTGACCGACCCATGGTGGCAGCCGTGGGTCGGGCGGTCGGATTTGGCCTAAGGACTCATCCGTTACACGCGACGCGGCTGAACTGCGGGTTCAGGCCGGCCATTCCAGCGCTTCTGGCATCGTGGCCCGGAAACGCCTATAAGATAGGTCCATGCGCGGTGGCCCACGCGGCCGCCCAACCCCAGAATCGAGACAGCGTTGAGCGACACACAAGAGGATCCGGCCGGCAACGGTCCGACCCAGCCGCCGATTGACCCGCCTGGCCCCCCCCAGGGTCCTTCAGATTTCGATCCGCTGCGCGGCGACACGGTGCCTGTCGTGCTTGAGGACGAAATGCGCCGGAACTACCTCGATTACGCCATGAGCGTGATCGTCAGCCGTGCGTTGCCCGATGCGCGCGACGGGTTGAAGCCGGTGCATCGCCGTATTCTGTATGCCATGCAGGAAGCCGGCTACACGCACGACAAGCCGTATCGCAAATCCGCCCGCGTGGTGGGCGAGGTGATGGGCAAATACCATCCTCATGGCGACTCCGCGATCTATGACGCCATGGTGCGCATGGCGCAGCCATTCTCGATGCGCGTGCGGCTGATCGACGGGCAGGGGAATTTTGGCTCGGTGGACGGCGATCCGCCGGCGGCAATGCGGTATACCGAGGTGCGGCTGGCGAAGGCGGCGTCTTATCTGCTGGCCGATATCGACCGAGACACCGTTGATTTTCAGGCGAACTACGATGAGAGCGAGCATGAGCCGAAGGTTCTGCCAGCCTCATATCCGAACCTGCTGATCAATGGTGCCGGTGGCATCGCCGTAGGCATGGCCACCAACATTCCGCCGCACAATCCTGCCGAGATCATCGACGCCACGTTGGCGCTGATCGAGACGCCGGACATGACGCTCGAAGAGCTAATGGTCATCGTGCCGGGGCCCGATTTCCCGACCGGCGGCATCTTGATGGGCCGCTCCGGCATCAAATCCGGCTTCGAAACCGGCCGTGGGTCGCTGATCATTCGCGCCCGCACCGAATTCGAGGAGATCCGCAAAGATCGCACCGCGATCATCGTGACCGAGCTGCCGTATCAGGTGAACAAGGCGACCCTGATGGAGCGCATCGCCGAGCTGGTGCGCAACAAGCTGATCGAGGGGATTTCCGACCTGCGCGACGAGTCGGACCGCTCCGGCATGCGCATGGTCATCGAGATCAAGCGCGATGCCAACGCCGAGGTGGTGTTGAACCATCTGCACCGCTTCACCTCCATGCAGACCAGCTTCGGCATGAACATGCTGGCGCTGGACGGTGGCCGTCCGCGGCTGATGGGGCTGAAGGACGCGCTGCAGGTCTTTATTCGTTTCCGCGAAGATGTGATCCTGCGGCGCGCGACGTTCGATCTCGGCAAGTCGCGGGAACGGGCGCACAACCTTGTGGGTCTGGCTATCGCGGTTGCCAACATTGATGAGGTGATCGCCGTCATCCGTGCCTCGCCCGATGCCGCAGCCGCCCGCGCGGCTCTGATGGCGCGGGACTGGCCGGCGATGGACGTGCTGCCGCTGCTGGCGCTGATCGAGGATGAGCGCAACGTTGTTTCATCAGCGAACACCGTGCGCTTCACCGAGGAGCAGGCGCGCGCCATTCTGGATATCCGCCTGCAACGCCTGACCGGGCTCGAACAGGAGAAGATCGGCGCCGAGATGGCCGAGGTCGCGGCCAAGATCGCCGATCTGCTCGACATCATCGGCAGCCATATCCGCCGGATGGAGGTGATGCGCGAGGAACTCGCAAAAGTGCGACTCGAGGTTGCCTCGCCGCGTATGTCCGAGATCGTCGAAGGCGGTGCGGACCAGGACGACGAAAGCCTGATCGAGCCGGGGCAGATGGTGGTCACCATCACCCGTGACGGCTTCATCAAGCGCACGTCGCTGGATATCTTCCGCCAGCAGAACCGTGGCGGGCGTGGCCGCAGCGGGGCAGGGACGCGCGGCGACGACATCGTGACGCGCAGCTTCAACGCCCACACCCACCAGTTCGTGCTGTTCTTCTCCTCGGGCGGCAAGGCCTATCGCGAGAAGGTGTGGCGCCTGCCGGAGGGAAGCCCGACGTCCAAGGGGCGTGCTCTCATCAACATGCTGCCCGATCTTGGCACCGACACCATCACCACGGTGCTGCCGCTGCCGCAGGACGAAAGCATGTGGGAGAACCTGCATCTGGTGTTCGCCACGGCGTCTGGCGGTATTCGGCGCAACCGGCTTTCTGATTTTAAAAACGTGCGGTCTTCCGGCCTGATTGCCATGAAGCTGGACGAGGGCGACAAGCTGATCGGCGTTGCCACCTGCCGTGACGGCGACGACCTGATGCTCGCCACCCGGCTTGGCCGCTGCCTGCGCTGCCAGATCACCGACGAGACGTTGCGCGTGTTCTCCGGCCGTGACAGCTCCGGCGTGCGCGGCATCAAGCTGGCGGACAAGGACGAGGTGATCAGCCTTTCTGTTCTGACCCATGTCGACGCCTCGGTTGAGGAACGCACAGCCTATCTGAAATACGCGTCGGCCAAGCGTCGCAGCGGCGACGAGGAGGAGATCACCGCCGATCCCGACGAATCGGTGGCCGATATTTCCTTGAGCGCCGAGCGCATGGCCGAACTTGAGCAGCGCGACGAGATTCTGCTCACCGTGACGGATATCGGCTTCGGCAAGCGCAGCTCGGCCTACGAGTATCGGGTGTCCGGCAGAGGTGGGCAGGGGATTGCCAACATCTCGCTATCCGCGCGCACCGGCACCGCCGTTGCCGGCACGTTCGCCGTGCGCCCGGGTGACGGCGTGATGATGGTGACCGATGCCGGCCGCCTGATTCGAGTGCCGTCTGACCAGGTGCGCATCACCGGCCGCACCTCCATGGGCGTGACCCTGTTCAAGCTTGATACCGGCGAGCGGGTGACGAGTGTGTTCCCCGTTATCGAACCAGAAGCCTCGGATGACGGCCCGGCGGAGCTGCCGGCACCCGATATCCTGGACTTGCCGGAGGAGCCGAATGCTGACGCCTAAAGCGACTTTGCGCGTTGGCCTGTATCCCGGCACCTTCGACCCCATCACCAACGGCCATCTCGACATCATCACCCGCTGCGCGCGGATGATGGAGAAGCTGGTGGTGGGGGTTGCAATGAATGCCGGCAAAGGGCCGCTGTTCCCGATCGCCGAGCGGGTGGAATTGGTGCAGGCCGAGATGGCGGCCATCTCGGAGTTGACCGGCACCGAGATTGAGGTGATGCCGTTCAACAAGCTGCTGATCCATTTCGCCCGTGATATCGGTGCCAGTGTGATAGTGCGCGGGCTTCGGGCGGTTTCGGATTTCGATTATGAAATCCAGATGGCTGGACTGAACTACCGACTGGCGCCAGACGTTGAGACGGTGTTCCTGATGGCGAGCGAGACGCACCAGTTCATCTCTTCACGATTTGTCAAAGAGATTGCGGCGCTGGGTGGAGACATCTCCACCTTCGTACCGAAACTGACGCTGGACCGCACGTTGGCCCGCGTCGCCATAAAACCAACCGAAAGAGGCAAACCATGCGCCGTCGCGCCCTGATCGCCTGCCTTGCCGCAACCCCTGTTCTGGAATTCATGATGACCGAAGATGCCGCCGCCCAGGCCCCGACCGACCTGGAAAACACCTTGTATATGGACCTGAAGGGCGGCCGCGTGGTCATCCAGCTTCTGCCGGACCTCGCGCCGAAGCATGTTGAGCGGGTCAAGCAGCTTGCGCGGGAAGGCTTCTACGACAACACCCCGTTCCACCGCGTGATCGAAGGCTTCATGGCCCAGGGCGGCGATCCTACCGGCACCGGCACCGGCGGCAGCAAGCTGGCGGACCTGCCCGCCGAATTCACCACCAAGCGCCGCTTCCTGCGCGGCACAGTGGGTGCGGCTCGCACGCAGAATCCGAACTCGGCCAACAGCCAGTTCTACATCATGTTCGCCCCGGCGCCGAACCTGGATGGCCAGTACACCATCTGGGGCCAGGTTGTTTCGGGCATGGAGTTCGTTGATGCCATCAAGCGCGGCGCCCCTGGCAGCGGCTCGGTGAGCAACCCGGACCGCATCGTGCACATGCGTGTTGCCGCTGACGTCAAGGGCTGAACAGATCAGCGTTTCAAGGACTTGACGCAAAACCCGCCTTGTCGTTCAAGGCGGGTTGTGGAGCCTGTAGCTCAGTTGGTAGAGCACGTGACTTTTAATCATGGGGTCGAGGGTTCGAATCCCTCCGGGCTCACCATCTCCACGCAGAACATTGAGACTTGTAAGAATGCGCCTCGCAGGGATACGCAAGTCGTCCGCGCCGTGCCCATGAAGATAGCGGCGCCGTCAGTACATGCCACCTAGAGTTTTTTCGATCGACAGTAAGTGGACAAAATCTCTAGGCCTCTGTGTTGTCCAGCATCTTTATGCGATCGCATGATTCCGATTGGTCGGGTGATGCTCTAGCGATGCCATATTCGCCGAGACCAGGACCGGCAGTTCCAGGTCCTCCGCGACCGGCGTGAAGACGATGGTGGCGATGAGGCCGTCTGCTTCGAATGCCAGGTTCACTTCGGCACCGGGGCCGAGGTCTCTCGGCAGCACCCTTTCGAGCAAGGTCGATCCGAACCCGCGGCGCTGCGGCCTTGGTTCTGGCGTGGGGCCTCCTGTCTCGCGCCAGACGATACTGGCCCTGCCACTGCCCAGAACCCCGACATCGACCACAACGCGGCCATCCCTGCAGGACAGCGCGCCGTGCTTGGCGGCATTGGTGGCCAATTCATGCAGGGCCAGGATCAGCACCTGCGCCTGGTGCGGGCCAACGCGGAAGGCCGTCTTGCTGTGCAGCTCGATTAGCGGCTCGCTGGTGGCCAGCCACGGCTCCAGCGCCGTGCCGATCACCGCATCGATCTCGACGATCTTCCAGCCGGTGCTGAACAGCAGGTTGTGCGCCCGCGCCAGCGTCATCAGCCGTGCGGTGAACTCGCGCTGGAATCGCACTGGGTCGTTGTTCGAGCTGCGCAGCGTCTGGGCGGCGAGGGACTGTACGGTCATCATCGTGTTGCGCACGCGATGGCTCATCTCGTGCATCAGCACGCCGCGCCATTGTTCGGTGGCGGCGAGGCGCTGGGCGATGGCCTCCACCTCGCGAAACCGCGGCACGCGCGGGCCGGAACCCGACGGCGTGAGGATATCGGTGAGCGAATGGGCGAGGCGGCGGCCGAGTAGAACCGCCAGGCCGATGCTGCACAGGACTATGACGACACAGACGGCCGAGAACTCGATGAGAGACCAATAGAGCGGGGCCATGAAATCGGCCCGCGGCACTGCCACGGCCACGGCATAGTCGTTGACGGGGACGGCGGCGAACGCGACGACGGCGGGCACGCCGTCCAGGCGATTGATCCTGATGACACCCTCCGGCGCCCGCGATCGCGCTTCGATGAAGGCTGCGGGCGACATCTGGCCGACGAAGCGGTCTGCGTCGATGCTGCGCGACACCACCTTGTTCTGCCGATCGACCAGGACGGCGACCCAGCTGTTCGGCAGGTTCTGTTCGGCCAGGACGGTGGCAAACGCGGCATACGGCATACTGATGCCCAGCGCCCCGATGCCGCCGAGTGCTGCAAGCGACGGGGTGGGTATCGCGATGAACACCTGGGGTTGCCGGCTGACGGCACCGACCACAAGGTCGGTGATTTCCATCCGGCCGGAGATCATCGCATTGCGGAAGGCGGGGTTGGCGGGAATGCCCTTCTCCATCAGTCTGCCCGGTGGCAGCAGGGTCAGCAGGAGTTGGTTGCCACCGGGGCCGGACAGTCCGATTGCAGAGCCTGGAAGCCTTGCCAGCGCGGCATCCATTTCCGATCGGAAGCTGTCCAGATCGCCCCGCTTCAGTGAGGTGGAACCGATCAGGGTGTAGAGGATGGAGGCCGCACCGGCGATTTCGCGGTCGACCGACATCGCCAGGCCACTTGCCTGCATCTGCAATTGCGCATCGAGGCGCGCACTGTCGGCGACGTGTTCGCGCCAGATCGCCGCCGTGGAAATGCCGACCAGCGGAATGACGATGGCCGCAATCAGCAGGATGAGCCAGGACCGTATCGTGGGAATGCTGCCCGGCCTGCTGATGAGCGAAGGCGGCTTGGGAATTTGGGTCCCGATGTTTTCGATGTCCGCGCGCCCCACAAATCTAGCGCATCACATGCGGAAACAGCCCGATGAGGCCGATCACGATCAGATAGACCGCGACGATCACGTTCAACAGCCGCGGGATCAACAGGATCAGGATGCCGGCGATGAGGGCCACGACGGGCTGGACGATGATCATGTTGATGGGCATTCGGGATTGTCCTTTTCAAGGCGAGAAGCCGTGCGCGCCGGGCACAGGCCGTGCCGCAACCAAAATTCTGTTGCGGGGAAACAGTTCCGTGGACTGCCGCGTAATCTGTGGGGCTATGCCGGTCTGGCTTTGTCGCGCCGGCGAGGGCGTGCGCCTCACGGTTCGGTCGACTTGGTTTATCCACGGCTGCTCGTGCGAGTTGAGGCTGAGGCTAAGGCTGCGGCCGATGGGGCGGTGGCGCGGCTGGTACCGCTGGTGGACGGCACGTCGCAGGCGGTGCAGAGGTGTTTGATCACGATCCTGCGTGGGATGATCGGCAACGGTTTTAAGTCGTTCACGCGGTCGTTCTAGAGACACATGTCGATTTTAGATTGATAGGTGGCGCTGCGCTGACCCATCCTACGGCGGATTTTCTTGCATTTGGCTGGCTTTTCTGTTCTTGTTTCGTTCATGATCTCCTTGTC
>JAYTHH010000376.1:0-10560 GCA_043732745.1 Rhodospirillales bacterium | reverse complement strand
GTATCCGCACCGATGGCCCTCAACCGGCTGGGCCAAAGCCTCTGGCTCGACAACATCACCCGCGACCTCCTCGATAGCGGGACTTTGCAGCACTATATCGATACGCTATCGATCACCGGCCTGACCTCGAACCCGACGATCTTCGATCACGCGATCTCGCGCAGCACTTCCTATGATGCTGAGATCCATCGCCAGCTCGATGCGGGGCGGTCGGGAGAGGCGTTGTTCTTCAACCTCGCCGTGCAAGACCTCACCCGGGCCGCCGACCTGTTCGCATCCGTTCATGCCCGGACAGACACAGTGGACGGGTTCGTTTCGCTCGAAGTGTCGCCGCTGCTCGCCTATGACACCGCAGCCACGATCAAGCAGGCCAAGGCGCTGCACGCGCAGGCCAACCGCCCCAATCTGTTCATCAAGATTCCTGGCACGGCAGAAGGCCTGCCCGCGATCGAGGAGGCCATCTTCGCCGGGGTTCCGGTCAACGTCACTCTGCTGTTCTCCACCAAGCAGTATCGGGAAGCTGCCGACGCCTACCTCAAAGGCTTGGAGCGCCGGGTCGCAGCCGGGCTCTCGCCCGATATCCGGTCCGTGGCGTCGCTGTTCGTCAGCCGGTGGGACCGCGCCGTCGCGGACAAGGTTCCGCCCGCCTTGCGCAACACGCTGGGCATTGCGGTCAGCCAACAGGCCTACAAAGCCTATCGCGACGTGCTGGATAGCGACCGCTTTCAGCGCCTGGCGAATTTCGGCGCACGGTCGCAGCGGCTGCTGTTTGCCAGCACCGGCACCAAGGATAAAAGTGCCTCGGACACGATGTACATCGCGGGTCTCGCCGCGCCGAACACGGTCAACACCATGCCGGAAGACACGCTGCTGGCCTTCGCCGATCATGGTGCCATCCCGTACTCGCTGCCGCGCAGCGGCGGCGGCGCAGACGCATCGCTTGCCGCCCATACCCAGGCTGGCATCGATTTGGCCGCGCTGGCCACCCAGTTGCAGTCCGATGGCGCCAAGGGTTTCGTTAAGTCCTGGCACGACTTGCTCGGCGCGATCGACGCCAAAAGCAAGGCGCTGGCATGATGGATGGACAGGGGCAAATCCCCAAGGTTGGCCTGACCCTTTCGTCGGCGTGGCAGGCGCTTAGCGCCCATCATGAGCGGATTAAGGACGTGCATCTGCGGACCCTGTTCGCCGACGATCCCAAGCGGGCGGAGCGCTTCTCCGTCGAGGGCGCCGGCCTGTTCCTCGACTACTCGAAAAATCGCATCACAGGCGAGACGATGGAGCTCCTCCTGGCGCTGGCGGAGGACCGCGGGGTTGCCGCGCGGCGGGACGCGATGTTCACCGGCGAGAAGATCAACGTCACGGAACGTCGCGCCGTGCTGCACGTCGCGTTGCGGGCGCCACGCGGCGCCCATATCGATGTCGATGGCGCCGATGTAGTGCCGGACGTGCACAACGTGCTCGACGCTATGGCCACTTTCGCCACGAGTCTCCGCGGCGGCGCTCTCACCGGCCATACCGGCAAATGCATCCGCAACATCGTCAACATCGGCATCGGCGGTTCATATCTGGGCCCCGAAATGGCTTACCTCGCGCTGCGCGACTTCAGCGACCGGTCGATGACCTTCCGCTTCGTTGCCAACGTGGACGGCGCGGATTTGACCGAATCCACCTTGGACCTGGACGCCGCCGAGACGCTGTTCATCGTCTCTTCCAAAACCTTCACCACGCTGGAAACCATGACCAACGCGGAAGCGGCCCGGACATGGCTGCAGCAGAAACTCGGCCAGGATGCCGCGGTGGCCAAGCACTTCGCCGCGGTTTCGACCAACATCGAGGCGGCGACGAAGTTCGGGATCGATCCGGCCCACATCTTCGGCTTCTGGGACTGGGTCGGCGGCCGCTACTCGATGGACAGCGCGATCGGCCTATCCACGATGGTGGCGATCGGGCCCGAGAACTTCCACGCCATGCTGGGCGGCTTCCATGCCATGGACGAGCACTTCCGCACCGCGACGCCCGCGCGCAATCTGCCAATGCTGCTCGGCCTGCTGACCGTCTGGTACAACAACTTCTTCGGCGCCCAGACGATCGGCATCATGCCCTATGCGGCCAACCTGGCGCGCTTCCCCGCCTATCTCCAGCAGCTCCAGATGGAGAGCAACGGCAAGCATGTCGACCTGGACGGCCACGTGGTCGACTACCAGACCGGCCCGATCATCTGGGGCGAGCCCGGCACCGACGGCCAGCACTCCTTCTACCAGCTGCTTCATCAGGGCACGAAGCTGGTTCCCTGCGACATGATCGGCTTTTGCCAGGCGCTCAGTCCGCTCGCCGGCCAGCACGACCTGCTGATGGCCAATTTGTTCGCGCAGGCCGAGGCGCTCGGCTTCGGCAAGACGGCGGACGAGCTGACGAAGAAGGGATCGCCCGACTTCCAGACGACATTCCGCGTGACCGAAGGCAACCGGCCGACCAACACGATCCTTGCCCAGCGTCTCGATCCCCGCACGCTCGGCAGCCTGGTGGCGCTCTACGAGCACAGCGTGTTCACGCAAGGGGCGGTCTGGGCGATCGACAGTTTCGACCAGTGGGGCGTCGAGCTCGGCAAGGTCCTGGCCAGCCGCATCATCCCCGAGCTGGACCGCGGCGCCGAGCCCAAGCTGAGCCATGACGCCTCCACCAACGCGTTGATCGAACGTTATCGGCGCCTGCGCGGATGACCGATCACGCGACCGCGCTCAAGCAACAGGCCGGCGAGCAAGCGGCGTCGCTGGTGCAGTCCGGCATGGTGCTCGGCCTCGGCACCGGATCGACGGCGATCTTTGCCATCGGCCGGGTCGCGGCCCGGCTCCGCGACGGTGACCTCAGCGAGATCTTGGCCATTGCCACCTCGCGTGCGACCGAGGCCGCTGCCCGCGCGCTTGGCATCCCTATGCTGACGGACGACATCCCGCGCGAGATCGACCTCACCATCGACGGCGCCGACGAGGTCGACCCGGCGCTGAACTTGATCAAAGGCGGCGGCGCCCTACTGCGCGAGAAGATCGTGGCGCAGGCGACCGGCGCCGATGTCGCGCTCTCGCTGGCTCTCTACGTCGTGGTCTATCTCATCATGTTCCCGACCGGCATCGGATTCATGGCGGGCATCGTGCGCCGCGGGGTCGCCGCCGCCACTGCAACGCCGCCGCCCATCGAGGCCGGCCGGCCGATCCCGGGCTACGTCGTGCCGACACCAGCAGCCACGCCGGCAGGGGAATAGGCCATGTGGCACAGCTTGGTTCCGATCTGGACGGTGATCCTCGGCCTCGGGGTTTTCATTTACGTGGCGCTGGATGGCTTCGATCTCGGCGTCGGGATGCTGCATGGTCTCGTGCAGCCTTCCGAGCGCGAAAGGGTGATGACCTCGATCGGACCGTTCTGGGACGGCAACGAGACTTGGCTCATCCTCGGCGGGGTCGGGCTGCTCGCTGCGTTCCCGGTCGCGTTCGCGATCATCATCCCGGCCGTGTATTTCCCCATCCTGATCATGTTGCTGGCGCTGGTGTTCCGCGGCGTGGCGTTCGAGTTCCGGTTCAAGCATGTCGGGCTGAGCCGGTTCTGGGACGCGGCATTCTGCGGCGGCTCGCTCGTCGCGACGTTCGCGCAGGGCATGGTGCTCGGCAGTTTCATCCAAGGCTTCAAGGTCGAGGGACGCGTGTTCACCGGACCGTCGTTCGACTTCGCGACACCTTTCGCGGTGCTGACGGGGGTGGCGCTGGTGTTCGGCTATGCGCTGCTGGGCGCGGGCTGGCTGGTGATGAAAACCGATGGCGCGCTGCAGGCATGGGCGCGCCGGGCCGGCCGGGTGTGCCTGGTCGCGGTCGCGCTCTGTATTGCGGCCGTCAGCGTGTGGACGCCGCTGGCCAGTAGCGTCATCGCCGAGCGCTGGTTTGGCTTGCCCAACACGGCGTTGCTGCTGCCGCTTCCGGTGGCGAGTCTGGCGGTTGGGCTATACGCGTGGCACGCGCTGGGTCGCGACCACGAGTGGCAGGCCTTCGCCGCGTCAGTGGCGCTGTTCGCACTATCGTTCCTAGGGGTGGCGATCAGCCTGTGGCCGATGATCGTGCCGGGTCATTTCACGCTGTGGCAAGCCGCCTCGCCCGAGAGCACGCAGGCGTTCCTATTGGTCGGAACCTTGGTGCTGCTGCCGACCATCCTGTTCTACACAGGCTGGTCGTACTGGGTGTTTCGCGGCAAGGTCCGCCACGGTGAGGGACATTACGGGGCGTGAGCGGCCCAACGAATCGCGCGTTGGCTGTTGGCACGAGTTGGGGCGGTTGACGCCCCCGCCAATGAATTGCGAGTAGGTAACCGGCAATAGCTGGCGGCTCAGATCGTCAGCTTGGTCCCGCTATCGTGATCATCGAGCCATCTTCCCGTGAAGCCCGCACGCCGCAAGCCCTGAACCACGTAGGGGGAGCTTCGCATCAACTGCCACGGTAAGCCGGTTCGATAGTTCTCTATCATCAGCACGATCGGCCCTTGATTCAGTCCGAACTGCCATTGCGACACCCAACCGAAGCGCTTCTCGGATCTGTCCGGATGGGTCGGATTGAACGTCGCCTTGAAGCCCAGCCGATCGCTGGTCTTCAGGTCGACGTGGTTGATGAAGTAGTCGAGAGTGGTCAAGACGATCTCGGGCGCAAATGGCAGCGACGCGACCACCGCCCACGGCGCCAGCGTTCCATCATCGGGCCCGTCGGGAACGCCGCGCGCCAAATAATCGAAGAAGTGTCGCTTCCGGCCGTCGATCTCGATGGTGCCGGGCCCAGGGCCGTCGCTCGCGGTGATCCCCCAGCAGGTTTCGCCGTAGTCGCTGAAGCCAAGAGGATTGTCGATCGCGTAGCGCTGCTGGACATAAGTCGCGCGGCGGCTGTTCTCGAAGTAGTCACTGTCTTTGCCGCGCATGTACTCGTCACGGAGTTCTCGCAGATCGAGCCAGAGATGCGAGATCTGGTGGGTGAAGAGGGGGCCGGCATACAACAGGTCAAGCCCGTAGATGCGCCGCCATTGGTAGGTCGACGTCCAGGCAACATAGCTCTCCGAGGGCAGCGGAAACGTCGGTGAGCCTAATCCGAGGACATACAGGAACATCGCCTCGTCGTAGCCTTGCCAGCGATAGGGCAGGAAATAGCTCTCGGGCTTCCAGCCCTGGCAGACTGTTGATCCGCCGTTTTGCGCCCATTGCCAGTCCGTGCGCCGGTAGAGTTGGTCGGCGAGCGCGCGGATTTCATGCTCGTCGTCGGTGTCGCCTAGGAAGTAGGCCGCCGCAGTCAGCATTCCTGCCAGCAGAAAGGCGGTATCGATGGTGGACAGTTCGCATTCCCAAACGCGCCTGCCGCTCTGCATGTCCAGGAAGTGGTAGTAGAACCCCTTATAGCCCGTGGCGTCGGTGTCGATGCCCTGAACGCTGCCATCGAAAAAGCGGAGCGTCGTGAGAGTTCGCTGAACGGCATCTGCCCGGCCCATGAACTTGTGCTCGACCCCGATGGGATACACTGACAAGGCCAACCCGACAGCGGCGATGCTGGCGGGCGCGCCGGGCTGGGTCTTGTCGGCGATCAGGCCGTTGAGTGGGTTCGCTTCCTTGATGAAGTATTCAAAGGTCTCGCGCTGTAGGCTATCGAATGCCGTAGGGCCGATCGGTGGATCACTCACTGCTGCGTCGCCGTGGGGCCAGCTCGACTGTCACGGCGGCGATGGAGTGCGCGGGCATCGACACTTCCAAATGGAGCGCGTCGTCCTTGTGCTTCCAGACCAGGGGCTCGCGCATGATCTGCGATGCGACGCGCATCTGCTCGACCTCTCGCGGCGTGGGAAGCGCCGGGCTGCCCATCTCGATCCAGAGCTTCTTGGCGTTCGCGTGATCGTCGTCGATCCGCTCGATGTAGACGTCGCGCGGCGACAGCAGCCCGGTCAACTGAATGTCGATAAACTCGCGCTGAATCGGATGCCGCGGCAACACGTGGTTCGTCAGCAGGACTGTGACCCGGTCGGGACCGCGCACCGCCCATACGTCGACCGTGTCGTGCGCACCCGAGACCGGCAGGGCTTCGGTGCCTAGTCGATGCAGCAGCTCGAAGGCACGAAAGGAGGGCTTCGGAACACCCTGCAGCGTGAGCAGGCCGAAGCCGCCCTGGAAGGCAGTCGCCGGCATGTAGTTCTCTTCGAAGATGTCGGTGAAGGTCCAGAAGCTGTAGCCGTGAACCAGCCCGGCGGCTTCCATCATGGTCTTGACGATCACGGCCGCGGTATAAGGCTCGTCGTGCAGGTGATCGCGCGGATCGGACGACGAACTCCATTCGGTGTAGTAGACCGGCCTGCCCCGCGCCTTGCGGTGCGTTTCCTGTGCCCAGTCGCGCAGGATGCTCCGCTTGCTGTGGGCCAATTGAGTCTCGGTATCCTCCCCGATCGAGCCGAGTGCATCGGTGGGGTAGTGGTGGGTGCTGACGAAGTCGAGCGGCAGGCTGTTCTGCTCGCAGAAATCCACGAACTCGGTGATCCACTCGTTGTTCGCGGTCGCCGGCCCGCCAACCTGGAGCCGCGGGTCGACGTCCTTGAGCGCCAGCGCCGTGCGGCGATACAGGTCGAAGTAATCGGCCTGTGTTCCGGTCCAGAACGCCTGCAGGTTCGGCTCGTTCCAGACTTCGAAGAACCAGCTGCCGACCTCGTCGATGCCGTAGCGCTCGACCCAGTGCGTCGCCAGCCGAGACACGAGCGCCGCCCATTGGGCGCCGTCCCTCGGCGGGGTGACATTGGCGCCATAGTGGAACACCGTCTTGCCGCCGCTCGCCAGGGCCGACGGCATGAAGCTCAGCTCCACGAAGGGCTTCATGCTGATCGAAAGCAGGAAGTCGCAGATCTGATCGGCGTTGAAGAACGAGTCGAGCAACTCGTCCTTCTCGTCCATCAGCGTGCCCATCTCATCGCACAGCAGCCCGTGGAAGCGGGTGTGGCGAAAGCCGAGCAGGGTGCGGCACTCGCCCAGCTGCCGCTGCCAGTCCCCACGCAGCGCCAGAGGAGCGTGGCCGCTGCCGATGGTGTGCTCCCAGAAGTGGGGCAAAGCGGTAGCCTCGTCCCACAGGTTGCACGTGAATTGCAGATCCCTCATGCTGGCCGGCCTCTCGCTTTCAGGATTGGCCGGGGGATTTGCCGGAGCGCCAGTGCGCCTCGATCTGCTCCAGGCTCTTCCCCTTGGTTTCCGGCACCAGCTTATAAAAGAAGATCCAGGCGCCGATCGCGACCAGGCCGTAGAGCCAGAACGTGCCGGCATGCCCCAGCAACGAGACCAGGGTCAGGAAGCTCACGGCGACCAGCAGGTTCATGGCCCAGTTGGTGACCGTGACGACGCTCATGGCAACGCCCCGGTTCTTGAGCGGATAGATTTCGGAGATCAGCAGCCAGAAGATCGGCCCGAGCCCGAAGGCGAAGCACGCCACGTAGATCACTAGGCCGCCGATGGCCGCGTCGCTCTTGAAGCTCGCCAACTGTGGATATTCGAACGCCGCGCCCAGGATCGCGAGGCCGACGATCTGGCCGGCCACACCCGTCAGCAGTAGTGACCGGCGGCCGACTCGGTCGAGCAGGAAGATAGCCAGCACGTGAAAGCACCACATGACCCCTGCCAATCCCGCACCGGCCAGAATGGCAGGTCCCGCCGCGCTGATACCCGCGAATTTGAAGATGGTCGGGGCATAGTAGATGACCGTATTGATGCCGGTAATCTGCTGGAACGTGGCTAGACCGAGGCCAACGATCATGGGCATTCGCAGCGATGGCTGGAACAGCCCGGCCATCCCGCCTTCACCCTGCTGGGCCATGCTTTGCTGGATCTCCTTGATTTCGGCGTCGACGTGCGATGTCGTTCGCGCACGCTGCAGAACATTGCGCGCCGCGTCGATCTTGGACGTGCTGATCAGCCAGCGTGGGCTGTCGGGCAACCACCACATGCCGACGACCAAGCCGATTGAGGGCAACGCAGCGAGGCCGAACATGGAGCGCCATCCGTGGCTCGCCGAAAACGCGTAGTCCACCAGATAGGCGACGACGATCCCGGTGGTGATGGCCAGCATGTTGACCGCCACCAGCGAACCGCGGACCTCCGCCGGCACCAGCTCGGCGATGTACATGGGCGAAATGAACGAGGCGATGCCGATGCCGATGCCGCTCGCCACCCGGGCGCCGATCAGCCATCCCACTGTCGGTGCGAACGCCGTGCCGATCGCGCTCAAGGTGAACACGATGCCGGCGAGGATGATCATCCAGCGGCGCCCGAAGCGGCCGGTCAGGGCGCCACCGGCGCCGGCACCGAACACGGCACCGACCAGGACGGCGCTGACGACGAACTCTTCCATTGTCGGCGAGAGGGAAAACTCGTCTTTGATGAACAAGATGGCGCCCGAAATGACACCCGTATCATAGCCAAAGAGCAGACCGCCCACGGCTGCGATTGTCACAGCGATGTAGACGAACCGGTTGACCTCCGTTGCGGGACCGCCGGCCGGCGTGGCGGGTTTCGCCGCCGGGCTTGGGCGCTCTCGAAGAGAAGCAGTTGAACAGTCTGCAACCGAAGTCGGGTGATGGACGGCCTGACTGACGGCAGGACGAGATAACGCCCCGCCGTCAGTCCTTAACGCCAGGACATTCCCCAATACGGCATCAGGAAGAGGAGGCCAAACAGGATGATGATCCAGCCGACTCCGATCCCACTATAGGCCGTCCGGGCGCCGTAGTAGCCCCGCCGATGACCATAGTAACCGCCGCCAGAAAACATCAGCATGACAAAAAACAGCATAATGATGAAAAACATGACGCACCTCCGATCTGAACAGTGATCGGCCGGAGCCGGCAGCGATAGGACCGGAAACTACGCATGCCAGTGTTCATGAGGCACGACCGCTGGCATGCGTCCTATTTGGCGCAGGGCCGCGCCCCCGGCTTCCAGGCCAGGCTCCGCCGAGCCGGACGACAACGGCCCCTATGCGTAGTTTCCGACCCTGCCGGGCGAGGTGCGAGCGCGGATACAGTTGCCCATCCAATGACGGAACCGATGTTGGCCGGGCAGTTGCCGGCGGCGTCCGCGTCACGAGGCGATACAGGCAAGGACCATAGAAATGGACACGATAATTGCGACGCTCGATGTCGATCATCCCGCGTCCGTCGGGCCAGCGCCTACGGTTGACCAGTTCACGTTGAATGCTGAGGAAGTGCGCCTGATCGACGCCTACTGGCGCGCGGCCAACTACCTGTCAGTCGGCCAAATCTATCTCTACGACAACCCGCTGCTGCGCGAACCGCTGACGCTGGCGCACGTCAAGCCGCTGGTGGTAGGGCACTGGGGCACGACCCCAGGCCAGAATTTCATCTATGCGCACCTGAACCGCGTCATCAAGCGGTGCGAGCTCGACATGTTCTACGTGGCCGGCCCCGGGCATGGCGGCCCGGCCATCGTCGGCAACGTGTATCTCGAAGGCACCTGGAGCGACATCTACCCCAACGTCACCCAGGACGAGGCCGGGTTGAAGAAGCTGTTCACGCAGTTCTCGTTTCCGGGTGGCATCTCCAGCCATGTGGCACCGACCACGCCGGGCTCGATCCATAAGGGCGGCGAACTCGGTTACTCGCTCAGCCACTCGTTCGGCGCCGTATTCGACAACCCCGGCCTGATCGTCGCCTGCGTCGTGGGCGATGGCGAGGCGGAGACCGGACCGCTGGCCACGGCGTGGCAGTCCAACAAGCTGCTCAACCCGGTGACCGATGGCGCCGTGCTGCCGATCTTGCATCTCAATGGCTTCAAGATCAGCAACCCCACCGTACTGGCCCGGATCGAGCATGACGAGCTCGAACAGTTCATTCGCGGTTGCGGCTGGACACCCTACTTCGTCGAGGGCGACGATCCGGACACGATGCACCGCCTGATGGCCGCCACGATGGACCAAGTGATCGAGGATATCCGCACGATCCAGGACAACGCGCGCTCGGGCCGCGATACCGCCCGGCCGCGCTGGCCGATGATCGTGCTGCGGTCGCCCAAGGGCTGGACCGGGCCGAAGATGGTGGACGGGCTCAAGGTCGAGGGCACGTTCCGGGCGCATCAGGTGCCGCTGCTGGTGGACGCCGCCCATCCCGAACACGTCGCCCAGCTCGATAGCTGGATGCGGAGCTACAAGGCCGAGGAAATGTTCGACGAGACGGGGCGGCTAATCCCGGAATTGGCCGAACTCGCGCCAAAAGGCGACCGTCGAATGGGCGCCAACCCGCACGCCAACGGCGGCATGCTGCTGCACGACCTGGTCATGCCGGACTTCCGAACCCATGCGGTCGATGTCCGGGCGCCCGGTGCCGTCACCGCGCAGGACACCATGGTGCTCGGGCACTTCCTGCGCGATGTGTCCGCCCTGAATGCGGCGCCACGGAACTTCCGCATCTTCGGGCCGGACGAGACCTTGTCCAACCTGCTCGGCGCGGTGTTTGAGGTGACGCCCCGCCAGTGGGATGCGCGCACGGTCGACGACGACG